>CAYPCK010000019.1:0-10550 GCA_964409185.1 uncultured Anaerolinea sp.
TCCGCGCAGGAGCATGGCAGATTCCCACAGGCAGAACGGCGGCATGAGCGCCCAGACGACCCTCGCGTTCGGCTTGAGAAGCGGACGGACCTCGTCGGCGACGAGTTTCAGGTCGGAGACGCAGTTCAAGCCGCCGAAGTTGGAGAACGCGCAATCGAATTGATTTTTTTCGAGTTTGCCGAGTTCAGTGTACGAAAGATGTTCGAAGGTGGCGCGTTTTTCCAAGCCGAGTTGCTTTGCCTTCTCAGATGCGCGTTGCAACATGCCGTCTGAAATATCCACGCCGTGGACGGTGTAGCCATGCCCGGCAAACCAGAACGCGTCGGTGCCGGTGCCGCAGGCGAGGTCGAGGAGGCGCGCTCCCGGCGGGAGGACGGACGTGACGTGAGCGTAGACTTTTTGCCGCATCCGTTGGAGGTTGGGGTTGTGTTCGATGAACTCGTCGTATTTGTCGGCGTTGCGGTTGTAGGCTTCGGCGACGGTGGCGAACGGGGTGTTCGATACAGAGGACATGAGACTCCTACATTTTTAGGACTTACGCAAAACCCCAAAAACCAAGCCGCGAATTTCGCTAATTCGCGCGAATTGTTTAACAAATTAGCGAAAATTCGTGTAATTCGCGGCTGAAGAATTTGAACTGCGTAAGTCCTGATTTTATTATTACACTGTTGGTCGAGTAGTCCCGCGCGCTTCCTTCGACCAGTTCAGGACAGGCTTTGCAGGACGTATCCAGACCAACTGGTTCAGCGAGAATACCTGGAACAATGATTGCCTCACAATAAGGCGGTCTCGACATGACCTGCGAGGATCACGCAGGTCTACTCGACCACCGATATATTTTTGAAATTATAGCCTGTACTGAAATGATCTACTTCTCCACGATGGTCCTCCACACCACGTTCAAGGTTTCGAGCGCGGTCATGCGGTGGATCTCTTTGGCTTCATCGGTGAGGTAGATATCGCCTTGCAGGGAGCGGTCTTCGCGGGTGTACAGTCCGCGGTTAGGTAACGCCGCCACCGCCGCCCAGAAATTCCACAGGGGCAGGTCGTATTCGGAGGCGAGTAAAGCCATGTAGTTGTTGATGCGTTCGTCCTTTTCGCGGTTGTCCGCTTTGGTGGCGAGGATGGGGATCACGCCTTCATTCAGCAATTGTTCGATGACCTTGCGCAGATAGTCGGTGTTGCGCGATTCGAAGTGCGTGCCGATCTGGATGATGACGAACGACGGGCGGTGGATGCGCAATTCACACTCCACGGGCGTTTCGGCAAACGTGCAGTCGAACTGTCCGCGGTGCCATGAGTTCCACAGGAGCGCGCCGGGTGTGGTGCCGTCCTGCGCGGTGGGACTTTCGCGGTTGAACGAGCCATGGAAATATTCAACCGTTTCTTGCAAATCAAGTGGGAGCGACGCAAAAAGAGTCTCGTCGGTTTCGAACATACCGAGAAATTCTTCGGGTCGCGCCTGACAATCGCCAAAGAGCGAGAATGCGCGCGGGTCGTTGCCGAGTTCCAAGCCGAGTTCATAGACATTGCGTAACGATGTATCTATGTTGGCTGGGATGACGGGGAGGGATTTCCAATTGGCAGGGTTGAGGGTGGGAGAATTAGAGATTGGAGATTGGAGACTTTGAGTTGAGGTTGGTAATTTGTAATTAATAATTGGAGATGTTGCCGGCGCGGGGGATGGTTGAGTTGGCGCGGCAGTTGGAAGGGCAGGGGGAGGCGTGGACATCGTGCCGCATGAAATCAGAAATACGCAGTACGCAACACGCAATATTTTTTTCATCGTCAAAAGTATATCGAAGTTATGCTAAACTTTCAGACATGACTTATCAGGGACTCATCCACACATACGGGCATTTGCTTAATCTCCCGCCTCATTCGCGGACCGTCAGCCTGCTCGAAGGGCGGACGCCTTTGATCCCCGCCCACAATTTGGCGCGTCACCTCGGCGGCGGATTCGAACTCTTCATCAAATACGAAGGGCTCAACCCGACCGGCTCGTTCAAAGACCGCGGCATGACCGCCGCCGTGAGCGAAGCAGTGGGGCGCGGGGCAACGACGGTCATTTGCGCATCCACGGGCAACACCGCCGCGTCCGCCGCGGCATATGCGGCGCGCGCAGGGATGAAGTCCATTGTGCTGATTCCGCAAGGTAAGGTCGCGGCGGGCAAACTCGCCGGCGCGCTCGCCTACGGCGCGCAGGTGATTCAAATTGACGGCTCGTTCGACGATGCGCTCACGATGGTGGTGGAAATTACGAACAAACATCCGATCTGTTTGGTGAATTCGATCAATCCGTACCGCATCGAGGGACAAAAGACCGCCGCATTCGAAATCCTAGACGAATTGGGAGCCGCGCCGGATTGGTTGTGTTTGCCGGTGGGCAACGCGGGGAACATTACATCGCATTGGGCAGGGTTCAAGCAATATAACGAAGAGAAATCCACAGGCGTTCCACAGTTGTTAGGGGTGCAAGCCGCGGGTGCGGCTCCGTTGGTGGTGGGACATCCCGTTGAGAATCCCGAAACGGTCGCGACAGCGATCCGCATCGGCAAACCCGCGCGCGGCGAACAGGCGCTACAGGCGGCGGAGGAATCTCACGGTCGGATCATTGCGGTGAGCGATGGGCAGATCTTGAACATGCAAAAATTGCTGGCAACCCTCGAGGGTATCTGGGTGGAGCCAGCGTCAGCGACCGGACTCGCCGGGTTGGCGCAAGAGGTTGAAAGTGGAAAGTTGAAAGTTACAGGTAAACGCGTAGTAGCGGTGTGCACCGGTCACGGCATGAAAGACCCGGAGATCATCACGAAGGAAATGCAGAAGCCGCTGATCGTGCCGCCGAGGCTGGAGGCGTTGGAAGAGCTGATTTTGGGATGAAACGATTTAAACACAAAGGACACGAAGGTCACCAAGGTTGGACGGATGACGAGCGAGAAGCCTTTCCATAGATTTTCCCCCTTCGACAAGCTCAGGGCAAGCCTTTGTATACTTCCCTGGCACCGCCCGCCAGGGCAGGTGTGTGTCCTTCGTGGTTAAAACATGAGATTTATTATTCGCGTACCCGCCACTTCTGCCAACCTCGGACCCGGGTTCGATACCCTCGGTCTGGCGTTGGACCTTTGGAATGAAACGACGATCGCGCCTGCGAAGGAATTTTCGGCGCGAATCAACGGCGAAGGCGCGGGGAAATTGACATCGGGCAGGAATAATCTCATCGTCCGCGCGGCGTTGAGGCTGGCGGAACGCGCGGGGAAGCCCCTGCAACCGTTCCATGCGGAATGCGTGAATCAGATCCCGTTATCGTCGGGGATGGGTTCCTCGTCCGCGGCGATCCTGACCGGCTTGCTGGCGGGGAATGCGCTGATCGAGAATCCATACACGCGCGAGGAGATCTTGAACCTTGCATCGGACATGGAGGGTCACCCCGACAACGTCGCGCCGGCGTTGCTGGGAGGGCTGGTGGTTTCGATGATCGAGGCGGGCAGGGTTGTCGCGCGGCAAATTCCTATTGCCCGCAACCTCCGCGCCACCATTGCCTTACCCAATTTCTACCTCCCCACCAAACAGGCGCGCGCGGCGTTGCCGAAAAAAGTTTCCATGAAGAACGCGGTGCATAATATTTCCCGAACCGCATTGGTGGTGGAGGCGTTTCGAGTTGGAGATTTGGGTCTGCTCGGCAAGGCAATGAGCGATAAATTGCACCAGCCGTATCGGTTGAGATTGATTCCGGGCGCCGCGCAGGCAATGAACGCGGCGAAGGCGGCTGGGGCTGGCGCGGTGGCGCTTTCGGGGGCGGGACCGGGCGTGATCGCGTTCTCCACGGGCGAGACAGACGCAGGCGAGGCAATGAAGCGAGCGTTCGAGGTTGCGGGGCTCGAAGCGCGGATTTTTCACTTAGGGGTGTCGAGTCGGGGGGCTGAAATTCAATCTTTGTACACGGAAGTCACGGAAAACGCGGAATCCGTTTTTAAACCACGGAAAAATCCGTGATGTCCGTGCAATCCGTGTCCGAAAGAATCAGCGCCCAGTCCATTCTTTTGCGAATTTCAAAATGCGTGGGCGGATGTACCACGCGAACGGGTCGGCGATCGCGCGGCGGTCTTTAATGAGTTGCATCGCCTCGCGCGGAGGGTAGCCCTGCGCGATGAGGATGCACGCGCCCATCGCCGGTCCGCGGTGACGGCCATACGCGCAATGAGCATAGACCCTGCCGCCTTCGCGAATCGTATCGAGCGCCCTCCGCGCGCCGAGGATCAAGTTCGCGATGGGGATGGGGAAGAACGGGCTGTCGATCGAGCGGAGCCAGAGCGTTTCGATCGGTTCGGCATGGTCATCGAGCGAGGGTCCGAGCGTGAAGCGCATGTTGATGACGAGCCGCACGCCGAGGTCGCGCAGTCGGTCGTAATCGCGCTGGAAGGGCATGTTGCCGACGAACAGGTCTTCGGTGATCTGCGAAATGTTCACGCGCGGAATCGTATCATAACTTCCCGCTTGCCCAATGACCCTTAATGGATACCCGCCTCGCTCCGCAGGGTATGCCTGCTTCAGCCCCTCGGCGTTTCCCTTCCTTCCGCACACTCACGATTGTATAATTCCCAGCATGAAGAAGACCATCCCCACCGAGCAAACATCCGCGAGCATCGCCAGCGTGTTGGAAACACTTGCCGAGACTCCGTCCAAACTTGAGGCGTTGAGCAAATCATTGGCAAAAGTTCAACGTACACAGCCCTTGGGCAAAGGCGAACGCTCCTTCACCGAGGATTTGTCGCACATGATCAACGGTGAGGCGCGTTCGTCAGAGATGATCTACCAAGCCCTGTTGGTGAATGAGCCGCTCTTCGCAAACCTCCACCCCGACCGAAATTGGGGCAACCTCACCCGCTTCGACCTGCTGGAATTTTCGGAACTGCTTGCGTATTTCAAAATCCGCCGCAAAGTGTTGTTGCGCGTGTTGTCGGGATTGAAAGATAAGGATTGGGGACGCGTTATCCGGGAAGAGGGCAAACGACGCAGGGAATCCGTCTACTGGCGCGCGCGGACGATTGCGATGCATGAGTTGGATCATTTGGAGGATTTGGCGAGGAAGGTTTTGAAAAAAGTAACCCCGCTGGTTGAGTAGTCCCGCATGGTTTTGCGGGACGTATCGAAACCACATGTAAGCAACGTGATCCTTGTTACTGGTGGTTTCGATACGCGGCGCGAATCGCGCCGCTACTCAACCACCGACCATTCTTGAATCCTGCTACAATTCGGCAACCAAAACCTCTGCCACGAATTACACGAATTTTCACGAATTTTTCCCTTCGTTTTTCCTTCGTGACCCTTTGTGCCCTTCGTGGTTGAAAAAAGGAAACCACCATGACTCAAACTTACGACGCCATCGTCATCGGCGCGGGGGTGATGGGCGCCAGTATCGCCTTTCACCTCGCCGAGCGCGGACTCAAAGTCGCTATCCTCGAACGCAAGGTCACAGCATCGGGCGCGACGGGTCACTCGAGCGGACTCGTCCGCATGCACTACGACCTCGCCGCCGAATCGGAGTTGACCTTCAAGAGTTATCAACTCTATTTTAGTCAGTGGAAGGAACGCGTGGGGGGCGAATGCGGCTTCAATAACACGGGCTTCATCCAGATCAATTCGCGCGAGGAGGAGGATAAACTGCGCGGCAACGTCGCCAATCAGCAAAGACTCGGCATCAACACGTCGGTGATCACCGCCAAAGAAGTGAAGGAACTTTTCCCAGACCTCGTCACCGATCATTTCGATTACGCCGCCTTTGAACCCGACTCCGGTTATGCCGACGCGACGCTCACCACCAACTCGTTCATCGACGCGGCAAAACGTCACGGCGCGGCGTTGATTCAAAATTGCGAAGTGATTGCCATCCGCACGGCGGGAGGAAAAGTCACCGGCGTGAACACAACCAAAGGCGCCTTCGACGCGCCGGTCATCGTCAACGCGGCTGGGGCGTGGGCAAAGCAGGTTGCGATTCTCGCAGACCTCCAAGTCCCGATCGAAACGTGGACGCACGATGTCGCGTTCCTGCATCGTCCGCCGTCGCTGGGGAAAATCCCCGCCACAATCGATCTCGCGCTCGAGTGTTACTTCCGTCCGGAGGGCAGTTCGCTCATCCTCGCCGCAGGCGTGGACGAATCCATGCGCAACGATGCGCCCGACGAGGAAGACCAAACGCCCACGCCGACGTTTCTCGAAAAACTGATCGACATCATGGTGCAACGCATTCCGAAGATCGAGCAGAGCGGCTTGCACTCCATCCACGTGGGGCGCGACGGCATCACGCCCGACCAGCGCGCCATTTACAGCGGCACCGACCTGGGCGGTTTCTATCTCGCCTGCGGTTTGAGCGGCACGGGCTTCAAGACCTCTCCCGCCGCGGGCGCGAGTTTGGTCGAATTGATTCTCGATGGCGCGCCCAAAACCGTGGACATCACGCCGTTTCGATTCAGTCGCTTCGCGGAGGGGAAGTTGCTTGAAGGGGAATACGGGTATGGGAATATTTGGAAGTGACGACCGAAGGTTGTCACCCTGAGCGTCAGCGAAGGGTCTCTACTTATGTAGTCCGAGACTCTTCGGTCGTGGTGCGAGGCGCCACTCCCTCAGAGTGACGCCTCTAAAACAACTTCAACACCGCTTCGCTTGCCCAGGCGAATAAGAATTGCGGGACGAAACTTACAACGACGGTCACCAATGCAGTGACGGCAGTGGTCATATCCAGCCAGGTTTCGCGTTCGGTGGTCGGTTCGCCATCGCGCATGTACATCATCACGACAATTCGCAGATAATAAAATGCCGAGATGAGCGAGGTGAGCACGCCGATGATGGCGAGCCACGTAAAGCCGCCCGCAATGACCGCGCGGAAGAGGTAGAACTTACCGACAAGTCCGATGGTTGGGGGAAGACCGATCAATGAGAGCATGAAGATGGTCATGGCAAGGGCAAGCGCAGGATGTTTCTTCGAGAGTCCGGCGTAATCGGCAATGGCAAGACCTTTCCCTTCTTTTTTCTCCAAAGCAATGACCACACCCCACGCGCCGAAGTTAGTGAATGCATACGAAACGAGATAGAACAAACCCGCCGCGATCGAAACATCACGGACATCGGGATTCCCATACGGCACGAACGCCATGAGGATGTAGCCCGCGTGCGCGATGCTGGAATACGCCAGCATCCGTTTGATGTCAGTCTGTGAAATGGCGACCACGTTTCCAAGGATCATCGTCGAAGCGGCTAACACCCAGAAGATGTCGGTCATGTCCACGGCGAGGGAGGGAAACGCGGTGGCAAACACGCGCAGTAACGCGGCGAAGCCTGCGATCTTCGCGCCGGACGACATGAAGGCGGTCACTGAGGTGGGCGCGCCCTGATACACGTCCGGAGTCCACATGTGGAAGGGGACGGCGGCGACTTTGAAGCCGAATCCGATCAGGAGGAGGGCGGCGCCGACGGTGAGAAGCAGGCTGCCCGTCGAAGTTGAAGCGGACTCGACGATGGCGAAAATGTTCGTGGATTGAGTCGCGCCGAAGATCAGGGCGATCCCGTAGACGAGAAATCCCGATGAAAATGCGCCAAGTAAAAAGTATTTGAGTCCCGCTTCTTCTGATTCTTCTTTGGGGCGCGCGAACGCCGCAAGAACGTACAGCGGAATCGAGAGGAGTTCGAGCGCGAGGAAGACGATGATGAGGTCGGTGGCTTGCGCCATGAGCATCATGCCGACCACGCTGAAGAGGAGCAGGGTGTAATATTCGCCGCGTTCGATACCCATGCGTTTGACGTAACCGTAGGCGAGGGCGATACCGAGCAAACCGCTGACGAGGAGCAGAGCATTGACAAAGGTCGAGAAACCGTCGAGCGCGACCATGCCGTTGAAGCCTGAAACTTCACTGCCAATCTGTGAGAGTGTGTACCCAAGTGTGACGGCAAGACCCAACGCGGAAAGCAATGCCGTGATACCTTTGCGAGTCTTCGGGATCAAGAGGTCAACCAGCAATAGCACGCACGCCCAAACGGTGAGGAGGGTGAGGGGGAGGATGGTGGTGAGGTCAGATTGAGTCATAAAGTTTCAGCCGCGAATTTCACGAATTGTCGAGAATTCCATGTTTGTTTACCTCGATGGTTGAGCAGCTCCGAGTGCAAGTCGAGGGGTGTATCGAAGCCATCGGTAAAAGAGCAACTCTTGTTACAAAATTTCTCTTGAACATCGTTGGTTTCGATACGTGGCGCACTCGCCGTTTAAGGCTCGGCGCCACTACTCAACCAACGGAGCATTACGGCAGCGGCATCATCGCAACAAGATTCTCCACTGCGGGCGCCATGAGATCGAAGAACGGCGCGGGGTACAAGCCGATCCAGAAGATGAGGATGAGAAGCGGAACCATGATGGCGATCTCGCGCCAGTTGAGGTCGCGGATGCCGTGTCCGTGTTTCTTCACCTCGTCAACAATTTCGCCTTGCGGACCGAGGAACATTTTCTGGAACATGGTCAAAATGTAGATCGCCGCCATGATCACGCCGAGCGCGGAGATCGCCGCGAACCACACGCCGCCCCAAAAGAACACGCCGTTTTGCCCCGCGCCCCATGCGCCGAGCAAAATGGTGAACTCGCCAACGAAGCCGTTCAAGCCCGGCAAGCCCATCGAAGAGAGCGAAACGATCAACATGATCGCGCCAAACACCGGCGTCACCTTCCACAAACCGCCGTAGACTTTGAGTTCGCGCGTGTGAGTCTGTTCGTAGATCATGCCGACGAGCAAAAACAACGCGCCTGTGCTGATGCCGTGATTGATCATCTGCAGGATCGCGCCAGAAATCCCTTCGGGGTTGAGCGCGAACAAACCGAGCATGACAAATCCGAGATGCGAGACAGAGGAATACGCGACCAATTTTTTGACATCGGATTGCGCGTACGACACCGCCGCGCCGTAAATGATTCCGATGGTGGCGAAGAGCGCGATCCACGGCGCGGCGCGGACAGCCGCTTCGGGGAACAAGGGGAGGTTGAATCGCACAAAGCCGTAGGTGCCCAACTTGAGGAGGACGCCCGCAAGAATCACCGAGCCAGCCGTCGGCGCTTCGACGTGCGCGTCGGGCAACCACGAATGCAGGGGCCACATCGGCACTTTGATCGCAAACGCGGCGGTGAAGGCGAGGAACAGCCACCACTGAATGTTGGCAGGGATGCCTCCCTGCGCGACCAGATCGGGAACGGAGAACGTCCCGCCGTTGACGCCGAGCCACAGGATGGCGAGCAGCATCAAAATGGAACCCGCCATGGTGTACAGGAAAAACTTGATGGCGGAATAGATGCGGCGCGGTCCGCCCCAGATGCCGATGATGAAGTACATCGGCACGAGCGTGAATTCCCAGAAAATATAAAACAGGAAAAGGTCTTGCGCGAGGAATACCCCGTTCATGCCGATTTCGAGCAGGAGGAAGAACAACATAAAGTCTTTGACGCGCTCCTCGATGGCGGTCCACGTGGACAAAATGGAAATCGGTGTGAGAAGCGTCGTCAGCAACACAAGCAGGATGCTCAACCCGTCAATACCGAGGAAATATTGAATGTTCCAACCCGCCACGGTGATCCAGTCGTAACGCGCAACCAGTTGTAAGTCCACGTCCGAGGCGCGGAACATCGTCAACACCCAGATGGAAATGACGAAGGTCGCCAGCGAGGTGACGAGCGCCGTCCAGCGCAAGGCGTTCCTGTTATCGCTGGGGACGAAAAGCAAAATCAGAATTCCCACCAGCGGGAAGAAGGTCAACAGAGTAAGCGGTTGCAAAAGAAATTCCATGTTCAATCCTCTTTGCCCTCACCCTAACCCTCTCCCGAGGGGAGAGGGGACTCCCTTCTCCAACGGGAGAAGGGCTGGGGATGAGGGAAAATTCATTTCAAAATCAAATACCCAAGAATAAGGGCAACACCCAACAACACGGACAGCGCGTACGAGCGCACGAATCCATTCTGGACTTTGCGCAGGGTTCCCGATAGCGACTGTGTCCACGCGCCCAAGCCATTTGCCAGCGCATCAATGCCGCGTTGGTCGGCGTACACGTTCAAGCCGATGTTGCTGACCCAGTTGTACGTCCCGGCGATGACCGTCTCGTGGACAAAGTCATGCCAGAAACGCCAGTCAATCACATCCGCGGTGAACTGCGAAATCTTCACGTACGGCGTGACGAACAGGAACTGGTACAGTTCGTCTATCCACCATTTGTTGTTCATGCCCGTGAAAATGAAACCGAGAGAAGCAAGCGGGTCTTTCTGGTCTTTGACCATCGGTTTGCGTCCGTAGATCAGCCACGAGATCAAAATGGCAACCAAAGCGAGGACAGTTGAAATGCCCGCGACTTGTAAGTCGAGCGGCAACGATTCCACTTCATGCAGTGTGTATTCCAGCCAATGACCCAAATTGTGGAACCCTTCAAACGGAAGATTGAGCGCGCCGCCAACAAACGAGAGAACAGCCAAACCCATCAAAGGGACGGTGATAATCTTCGGGCTTTCCTCCGCGTGAGCGGCGGCTTCG
>CAYPCK010000019.1:10560-13364 GCA_964409185.1 uncultured Anaerolinea sp.
CGCGCCTTGCCAAAGAAGACCATCCAGATCTGGCGTCCCATGTAGAACGCAGTGAAGAACGCGGCGACCGTCAACAGCCAGTAGACGGTCTGGTTATGCAGGCTGGCATCGAGCAAAATTTCGTCTTTCGACCAGAATCCCGCAAACGGGACAATGCCCGCCAGCGCCAGCGTGCCGATCATGTACAGCCAGAACGTGACAGGCATGGTCTTGCGAAGTCCGCCCATGTTGCGCATGTCGCCGGGGTCAAAGACCTCGCCATGACCCGTTGAAGAATGGTCATCGTGCGCATCGTGCCCACCTCTTTCTTCTTTCCTCTTTCCAATCTTTCTCTTCCCCTTACCTCTTGCTTCCTCGTGATGATGCGCATGTTCGGCGTGATGATGTCCGCGCTCAAGACCCAGAATCACTGAGCCCGCCGAAAGGAACAACAACGCCTTGAAGAAGGCATGTGTGACAAGATGGAACATCCCTGCCACGTAGGCGCCCATGCCCACCGCGGCGACCATGAAGCCGAGTTGTGAGATCGTCGAGTACGCCAGCACGCGCTTGATGTCATATTGACCGACGGCGATCGTCGCGGCGAAGAGCGCAGTGATGGCTCCCACCAGCGCCACGATATTCTGCGCCTCGTGAACTGCGTTGTACAACGGCGCGGAACGCGTGATGAGATACACGCCAGCCGTCACCATCGTCGCGGCGTGGATCAACGCGGAAACGGGTGTCGGTCCCGCCATCGCATCTGGCAGCCAGACGTAGAGCGGAATCTGCGCTGACTTGCCCGCGACACCAACCAACATGAATAGAGTTATCGCAACGATCACGCCTTCATGAACTTCGTGAACTTTGGCAAACACCGCATCGAATTGAAAACTGCCGAACGCGAAGAACATGATGAAGCCCGCGATCAGGAAACCGAAGTCGCCGACGCGGTTGGCGACGAACGCCTTCTTTGCCGCGTCCGAGTTCGCCCACGAGGGGCGCGCGAGCGTGTCCATCTCGAACCAAAATCCGATCAACAAAAACGAACACAACCCCACCCCTTCCCAGCCGACGAACAACATCAAATACGAGTCGCCGCTGACGAGGATCATCATGGCGGCGATGAACAGATTGAGGAAAACGAAGAAACGGCGGAACCGCCCCACGTCGTTTTTGAAGCGCACGTCTTCGTGCATGTATCCGATGGCGTAAATGTGGATGAGAGTCCCCACGCCCGAGACGACCAGCATCATCGTGGTGGATAACGAGTCAACGCGGAAAGTCCAATCGAGATTCAGACTCCCGATGTGAATCCATTCGGCGAGTTGCCAACGCAGCGCTTCGCCGTGGGAGGCGGATACCGTCCATGCGAGCAGGACCGACACGACAAACGCCGCACCCGAGGCGAGACTCGCCACCGCGCCGATCGTCCGCTCGCTGAACTTGTGACCGAAAATGGAATTAATCAGCAAGCCGATGACGGGGAAAAATACCAGCCATGGGGCGAGAAATAAAAATCCAGAATTTGCTGTTTCGCTAAAGTGCATAAAAACCTCGGAGAATTTGAGGATTGGAGAATTCTCCAGTTCTCTAATTCTCTAACCTTTCAACGAACTCATCTGATCCACGTCAATACTTTTCTTCGTCCTGAAGATTTCCACGATCAGCGCCAGCCCCACCGCCACCTCCGCCGCCGCGACCGCGATCACGAAGAAAACGAAGATCTGTCCGCTGAAACTTTTAAGCACACTGCTGAACGCCACGATGGCAAGGTTCGCCGCGTTCAACATCAACTCGATGGACATGAAGATGATGAGCGCGTTGCGGCGCACCAGCACGCCTGTCACGCCGATGGTGAAGAGGACGGCGGAGAGGATGATGTAATAGTCTACGGGGATCATAAACGACGGGCAACAGTGTACGCAGTACTCGGTACGCGCTACGGACCGCTTACTGCGTATTGCGTATTTACTGTCGCGCTCCTTTCTCTTTTTTTGTCAGGATGATCGCGCCCACCATCGCCACCAGCAACAGAATTGACACAACTTCAAACGGGAGCAAATAATCATTGAACAACGATAACCCAAGTTGTTGCAGGTTCTCAGTCGCGTTGGCCGCCTCCACAGGCGGAAGGACGGCTCCCTCGGGGCGGGCTTTGGTAATGAGCAGATAAATGGCTTCAAGAGCCAGAAGCGCGGAAAGTGTTACCGGCAACATGAACTTACGCCAGCCTTGCCTGCCGGGAATTGCCTCCGCGCCGAGTAGCATGATGACGAACAGGAACAACACCATGATCGCGCCGGCGTAGACGGTTACCTGCGCCATGGCAATGAACGGCGCGCCGAGCAACAGATAGAACACCGCCACCGTGATGAAGTTCAGCACGAGATACAGCGCCGAATACACCGCGTTACGACTCAACAACATACCTAGCGCGGAGGCAATGGCGATGAGCGAAAGCACAATAAATAAAATTAAGTCTAAGGTCATAACGTTTGTGAAGAGACTGGAGACTTGAGACTATTCTCCAATCTCTAGTCTCTAATCTCTGGGATTTTCCATCTCCGGCACCGAACGTGTGAACACCTTCGGCTCAACCTTCTGCGGAGTCAACATCGCGGAGGCGGGAACGGGCTGGAGCAGCATATCCTTGGTATAGATCGCCGAGCGGCGGTCGTAATACGAAAGTTCGTAATTATCTCCAAGCGTGATTGCCTCGGTCGGGCAGGCGTCTTCGCAGAACCCGCAGTAGATGCAGCGAAGCATGTTGATCTCGTAGGTGGAGGCATACCGTTCGCCGGGCGAGAAGCGTTTCTCGTCCG
>CAYPCK010000020.1:0-10266 GCA_964409185.1 uncultured Anaerolinea sp.
TATTCATTTGACTCAAGTATTCCGACCAGTTGGTATAGTTCAATCCTTGACGCGGCTTCCTCGTGGAATAGTGTCATTCCTAGTAGCTTCGATTTGGTTTTCATTGCATCTGGTGGTTATGTTATCGATAAAGGTCCGTTGGCAAACCCAGGACGGGTTGCGCTTACTCTTATATACGCATCGCCTTCGACTATTACGGGAATTTCGACTACCTTTAATGAAAATAAAATATTTGACCCAAATTCACCTCCGTCATCTACAAGCCACAGTGTTCGGAACATTATGACGCACGAATTCGGGCATTGGTTTATGCTTGAAGATATCTCAACATCAGGGTGTGAAGATGCGACGATGTGGCATGCAGTTCCGACTGACGGCGCTGGTGAAACAAAAAAAGAGTCTTTAGAAACACCTGATAAAGAAGGTTTGAATTACCAGTATCCCTAATAATATCTTCCTTTGGTTACGCAAACCCTGAACTGGAGTAGAAATGAAAATAAGAATCTTAGCTCTTCTAATAACGCTTACAGGGGCTGGTGTTATTATCATCAAGCATTTCAGTTATCGGGAAGGTCATTCAAGGGAGCCAATTATTATTACTGGGTATGCGTCTTACGAAGAAGTGTCCCTAGACGGGTTGATTCTTGAATCGGATGCTATAGTGATTGGCGAACTAGATTCAACTGCCCCGAGTCGCTGGAATACAGTTGATGGAAAATTGCCTGTTGTCATTGATTCGAAAAATATAAATTCGAAATATACGATTTTTACTGACCAAATGTTTGTATCCAGAGTTTTTATCAAGGGTAGGGATGATAATCTCATTCGTATTAGGTATTTTGGAGGTCAAGTAGATCAAGATGTATTGACTATATCAGGCGAAGTAGTGCTTGAGACCGCCCAAAGTTACTTACTTTTTTTAGTTGAAGACACTTTGGGTACCACCGCAGAAATTGATCAAGGTCATTATATTGTTCTCGGCTCAATTCAAGGAGTATATAAAATAAGCGAGGATAAAGCGATCTCATTTAGGGATGAATGGCTCCTTGCAGACCTGATAACCTACATCGAAAATGCCCTTACTTCAAAAACCATTCCCTCCACTGAAACGCCTCTTCCAACGCCTACCCCGTAGTGCACGGTTCATTTCTCCTCAATTTCCACATTCAACAATTTATCCCCCGGCAGCGTATCACTGCCGGGTTGCGCGTCGCGGGGGGTGAGGGCGAGCAACACATCCATTCCGCTCAAGACTTGCCCGAAGACGGTGTATTTGCCATCATATTGCGCAGTCGGCGCGTAGGTGATGAAGAATTGCCCATCGCTGGCGTCGGGACCGGCGTTCGTCATGCCGACGATGCCGGGGCGGTTGAAGCTCAGCGAGGTGTCGAATTCGTTGACGATGTAGTAGCCGGGGTTTCCGTCGCCGGTGCCGCTCGGGTCGCCGGTCAACGCGAACAGGTCGGGGACGACGCGGTGGAAGGTGATATCGTCGTACCATCCATTGCGCGCGAGGAAGATGAACGAGTTAACCGTGATCGGCGCTTTGTCGGCAAACAGTTCGATGATGATGTCGCCTTTTTCGGTGTGTAACGTGGCGATGTATTGACGGTCGGTTTGCACAATGAGCGGGGGGCAGGAGGCGAACTGGCGCTTGCCCATGAGGATCAAGGAAATGATGTCCCTGAGACTGCCGTGATCGCGGGGTCCACCGTAGATCTGCCCATTGATGAGGATGAGCGGCGTGCCGGGGATGCCGATGGCGAGTCCGTCGTCTGCGTATTTTTGGACTTGCGCGACTGTCGCCTCGCTTGTCAAATCGGATTTAAATTGCTCCACGTTCATTTCCAACGTGGAAGCTTGCGCTGTCAGCCATTGGTCGAAGTCCACGGGCGGCAGGTTTGCCCAGTTCTCGTACTGCCCGAATAGCAGGTTGTGCATCTCCCAGAATTTTCCCTGCGCGTCGGCGGCTGTGACGGCTTGCATGGCAAGCGCGGATTTGTCGTTCACTTTCACGAGCGGGAACGGACGATACGCGAATCGCACATCGTCGGGGAACTCTTCGAGGAGTTGATTCGCCACATCCACGAAAAATTTACTGCGCGAATCCTGGTAGTCAATGTACGTGAGGAAACTTACGCTCGCGTCGGTTGCGCCGACCGCCTTGTCGCTCGCGCTCTCCGCGGGGAAGAGGGATGGCGCTTCTGGTCCCGGCGTGGGTTCGACGGTCACTGTGGTGCAGGAGGGCGGGGTGGGGATGGCGATGTCTGGCGGTAAAGTAAAGATTTCTGACGGAGTTGCCGACGCGGGCGAACAGGCGATCAATACTACGCAAAGAGGGAAGAGGAAAGCTGCGCGGGTTGCAAGAGTCACCGAATCGCCTCTTGTAGTTCCTCGAACGATGTCATTTGCGCGATGGTGTTGATGAAGTCTGCCAGCGAGTCGCTTTGTTCGCGCAGGGCACGGACGGCGGGACCGACCGGGTCTTCGCCGGCTGCGCCGCCGGGCACGTCGGCGTAGGCGCCGTGGAAGGCGAAGTATGCTTGATTTATTTTTCGGAGCAAGTATCCGTTTTGCCAGAAGACCTGCCGGCGTTCTTCCATGTAAGCTTCGGCTTCCTCGATCTTCCCTTGTGCAAGTAGTTCGTCGGCGGTCACACGCGTTTCGTGCATCTCGGCGCGGAAGTCGAACGGCGGCGAATCTTCCTGTCCGTCGAGGGGGAGGGGCGCTTGGGGGAAGGCGGCCAGCCCGAAATTGGGATTCGAGGCGAGGAATTCGGGGTAGTATTTTTCAAGAACGAGAGTCCCCACTTCGCTGCCCGCGATGGAGGCGGTCGTCTCGTTCATGGTGCGGAGTTCGGGTGTGGCGCTGTAGTTGATTCCGAGCGGGCGGACGTTCAAATAGTTGTGCGTCCACTCGTGCGCGATGGTTTCCAGCGTCCAGCGCAGGTCGGTGGTTTCTGTGACCATGGTCGGGTAGACGCCCACGCCGCCGATGGGAACGGTGAGGGTGGAGACATCGAGGGAACGGGCGACGTTATTTTCGAGTTCGATCTGTTGGTCGAGGGTGAGAGTCGGCAGGACGGAGATGTTGGCGATCTGTTCGATCACGTTGCGGCGCGAGACGATCAGCGCGAGCGGTGTGGGCGAGGTGTGATACAACACCGGCGGGAGGGGTTGCCCGGCGGTGGTAAGGTCGAGTTCGGCAACTGCTTCAGAAATCTGGCTTTGCAGGGTCGCCTCGGCGAGCGGCGCCAGCGCTGACTGCCGTTCGAGCAGTTGGTCGCGGTTGGCGCGCAGTTGCGCGCTGGCGGTTTCCTTGTCGGTGATGGCGGGGTCGGCGATGACGCTTTCAAGATAATATTCGGTTTCCATCAATTGCTGGGTGGTTCGAAGATACGCGAAGACAATCTGTTTGTTCGATCCGCGGTCGAAGACATGGGGCAGGGCGAGCGAGTTCTGTTCGATCTTCGTCCACGTGGCATCCCATACCCAGTTGGGGTAGTCGAATTCGATCTCGCGGGTGTACAGTCGGACCCGGTCAGTCTGACCGGTGAAGCGTGGCAGGTCGCCTGTGACTGCAAGGAGCATCACAAGACCTACGGCAAGGAAATCCATAATCCGCGCAATGCGATAAATCATGTGAAAATTATATCAGCCCGGGCAGGCGAAACTCGTCTGCAAGAGTTGCGTATACCTTGCATGGTTATTCATTGGCAATTCATATTTGTAAAGTAGAATTTTCCCGGCTTTAGAAAATAGTGGCTCTCCCGTTTTTGGCAGGAAAACCTTTACCACGAAGGGTCACAAAGAATGTCGGCAGGTGTTTTCACTTTGCAGCCCTTTGTCTCCTCCGTGGTGGAGATAAAAAGATTCCGTTACGAACGGTGGGTCCGAAATTTGTTGGAGGAACCGAATGAGAGAATTTTTCAAAAAACGAAGATGGTTGTGGATCTTGTTATTGATCCTGGTTGTGGGTATCGGCGGGTTTTTCTACAATCAAAACTCCCAGCCTGACCCTGCGAGTCAATTTCAGACCGCGTTGATCGAGCGTGGAAACCTGACCGCCACCATCGGCGCGACCGGTACCGTCCGCGCGAAACAGTCCGCGGTGTTGATCTGGCAGGCGGCTGGCACAGTGGACGTGGTCAATGTGAAGATTGGGGATAACGTCCCTGCGGATTTTGTGCTTGCCTACCTCGAAAAAACCTCCCTGCCGCAAAGCGTCATCCTTGCCGAGGCGGATCTCGCAAGCGCGCAAAAATCGCTGGATGACCTGTTGAATTCTGATACCGCGCTTGCCCAGGCAGCGATCAATCTGCGAGACGCGCAGGAAGTGTACGACAAAGCCGCGAACTGGCGCGAGGAACTAAACGGCAAGATTCATATCAAGGAGATCGTCTACAAGAAATTCGGCAACCGGCAGATTCCGGTGTTGAAAGAATATCGCGGGTATGCCAGCGAGGAAACCAAAGCCAAAGCCGACGAAGACCTTGCCCTGGCAAAAGCACAACTGGACGATGCCCAACGTGAATACGACCGGCTGGCTGGCGGAAACCTGACGGAGATCGCCGCCGCGCAAGCCCGCGTGGACGCGGCTCAGGCGACCATCAATCTGGCTCGCATATCCGCGCCTTTTGCCGCCACTGTGACCGAAGCTCATCCGCTCCCCGGCGATCAGGTGAGCGCGGGCGCGACCGCGTTCCGCCTCGACGACCTGACCAGCCTGTTCGTGGATGTGGAAGTCTCGGAAGTGGACATCAACAGCGTGGCAGTCGGTCAACCGGTGACGTTATCGTTCGATGCCATTCTCGGCAAGGATTATCACGGCGAGGTGGTGGAAGTGGCGAAGGCGGGAACCAATGTGGGCGGCGTGGTTAACTTCAAAGTCACGGTCGAGTTGACCGATGCCGATGGCGACGTCAAGCCCGGGATGACCGCCGCGGTCAACATCACCGTCGAGCAGATTGACGATGTCGTTCTTGTGCCGAACCGCGCCGTGCGGCTGGTCAATGGTCAGCGCGTGATCTACCTGCTCGTCAATGGTTTGCCGGAGCAAAAAGAGATCAGCCTCGGGCCATCCTCTGAATCGGTCAGCGTACTGGCTGGCGGCGATGTGACGGTCGGCGATGTGGTGATCTTGAATCCACCGGTCGAATTTACGGGTCCCGGCGGCGGACCCGGCGGCGGGTTTGGGAACTAACCATGACGCATGTCATCGAAGCCCGCGACCTGCGTAAGGTCTACACCATGGGCGAAGTGGAAGTGGAGGCGTTGCGTGGTGTTTCGTTCACCATCGAGCGCGGCGAGGTGGTCGCCATCATGGGTCCTTCCGGTTCCGGTAAATCCACATTGATGAATACCCTGGGTTGCCTCGACCGTCCTTCGTCGGGCGACTATGTGCTGGACGGCGAGTCGGTCGCTTTGTTGAGCGACGACCAGCTGGCGGACGTTCGGAACCGCAAAGTGGGGTTTGTCTTCCAAAGTTTCAATTTGCTCTCGCGCCAGACGGCGATCACGAACGTGGAACTTCCCCTGCGATATTCCGGCAACCCGAAAGGAAGGAAAGACCGCGCCGTCGCTGCGTTGAAGGCTGTCGGGCTGGGGGATCGGATGACGCATCGTCCCACCGAACTCTCCGGCGGACAGCAACAACGCGTTGCCATCGCGCGCGCCATTGTCAACAACCCCGCCATCATCATGGCGGACGAGCCCACGGGCAACCTTGATTCCAAGGTGGGTAAGGAGATCATGAACCTGCTGTTGAACTTGAACCGGGAAAGCGGAACCACGTTGATCATCGTCACGCACGACCCGACGATTGCCGAACAAACCCAGCGCGTGATCCGCCTGCGCGACGGGTTGCTGGACGGTGCGTCATGAGCATCGCGCAAGCTTTCCTGGAGGCGCTCGAATCCATTGCGGGGAATAAGTTGAGGTCCGGTCTGACCGTGCTGGGGATCGTCATCGGCGTGGCGGCGGTCATCGCCATGCTGGCAGTGGGGCGCGGCGCGGAAGAGTCCATCACCGGTTCGATCAGCGGCATCGGCACCAACCTGCTGTTCGTCTTTCGGGGCAGCCCCGACAACTCTGTGCGCAACACCCGCCCGATCACACTCGCCGATGCGGATGCGATCGCCGACCCGTTCGCCGCGCCGTCCGTTGTGGCTGTTGCGCCGTTATTGCAGGCGAACCGCGAGATCGCCTACGAGGGCGAGCGGGCAACCGTGGAAGTGAACGGTGTGACACCCACATACTTCCCCGTTCGGAACTATGAATTGACCGAAGGTGAGTTCATCACCGAAGAGCATTTGCTGGGTCGCGCCTCCGTGGTGTTGATCGGACCGGAAGCCGCAGACACCCTGTTCGGGCGTCACGACGGCATCACCGGCGAAACGATCCGCATTGATGGACAGCCGTTTCGCATCATCGGTGTGCTGGCTACGAAAGGCGGAGGCGCGTTTGGCAGCGAGGATAACCGCGTCATCATTCCCTTCACCACAGCGCAGACGCGCCTGATTCGGCGCAACAACCGCGACCAGGTGGATATGTTGCTCGTGCAAGCCATCAGCGCGGAGGCGGTGCCGCTTGCCGCGCAGGAAATTTCAGATATCCTCCGCCAGCGGCATCGCACCGAGATCGGCGCGGACGATTTCACCGTCTTCACTCAACAGGATTTTCTCGCCACGGCGTCCACCATTACAGGCGTGTTGACCATCTTCCTCGGCGGCATCGCGGCAATCTCCTTGCTGGTGGGAGGCATCGGCATCATGAACATCATGCTGGTGTCGGTCACCGAACGGACGCGCGAGATCGGCTTGAGGAAGGCGCTCGGCGCGCGTCGCAGGGATATCCTGATTCAGTTCCTCACCGAATCCTCCCTGCTCAGCCTGATCGGCGGCATCATTGGAATCGTCCTTGGCTGGCTGATCGCATATGCGGTGGGGCAGGTTGCCGCGGCGAGCGGTACCGAATTCATTCCCGTGGTGTCCGCGGACGCGGTTGCGCTGGCGACCCTGTTTTCCGCCGCGGTCGGGTTGTTCTTTGGGATCTATCCCGCAAACCGCGCGGCGAACCTGGAACCGGTCGAAGCGTTGCGGTATGAGTAGGGGCGGGGTTATCCCGCCCAGTATCGGGTAAAATACCCTCATGCCAAATTTCAAAATCCTCATCACCGACGGACTCGACGTGAGCGGCTTGTCCGTTCTTCAGAAGGAAGCCGAGATCGAACATCGCAACGATCTGTCCGCGGATGACCTGCTCAAAGTCGTTTCTGAGTATGATGGGCTCATCGTTCGCGGCCGGACGAAGGTGACTGCTTCCGTCCTGGATGCCGCCACACGCCTCAAGGTGATCGGCCGCGCCGGCGTCGGCGTTGACAACATTGACCTTGACGCGGCGAAAAAGCGCAATGTCACCGTCGTCAACGCGCCGATGTCCACTTCGATCGCCGTTGCGGAACTGACTTTCGGTTTGATGCTGGCGCTTGCGCGTGAAATCCCGCGCGCCGATGCCGGCATGAAACAGGGCAAGTGGCTCAAAAAGGAACTCGAAGGCGTGGAGTTAAACGGCAAAACCCTCGGTGTGATCGGCTTTGGGCGCATCGGCGTGGAGCTGGGGAAACGCGCGTCCGCCTTTGGCATGAACGTCATCGCATACGACCCGTTGATTTCGGAGGAGGAAATCACCGTGCGCGGCGCGGAGCCGGTTTCGATTCAAGACCTGTACGCCTGGTCTGATTTCATCTCCCTGCACCTGCCGCTCAACGTGCAGACGCGGGATATGGTCGGTCCGCTGGCGTTTTCGCAGATGAAAGACGGCGTGCGAATCGTGTGCGCCGCGCGCGGCGGCATCATCGACGAAGCCGCGCTGGTTGCCGCGTTGAACAGCGGCAAGGTCGCCGGCGCCGCGCTGGACGTGTACGCGGTGGAGCCGCCGGGGATGAGCGAAGCAGTTCTTCATCCGAAAGTGATCGCGAGTCCGCACATCGGGGCGCAGACTGCCGAAGCGCAATCCCGCGCCTCGGAGGATATTGCAAACGAAGTGTTGTCCGCGTTGCAGAACAAACCGCTTCGCTGGAAAGTAAATTAATCACTCACCTTACGCACTCTTGCTTGAAGGCGGTCTGTGGTTACCGTGTTTTGTAAGTTGCACCGCAGGGTCACAGACCCTGCGCGAGCCTAAAGTGCGTAACGTAATTTATTCACTGGCTACTGCCGCTGAAAATACCGGCGGGATTGCCGCATGGAGCATACGATGTCTGAAAAATTAAATCGCTTGAAGGAAATTTTAGGGGAGGTTTCCGATCTTGGCAGAGCCGCGTCGGTGCTGGGGTGGGACCAGCAGGTGAACATGCCGCCGATGGGCGGCGAGGCGCGCGGTCAACAATTGGCTACGCTCGGAAAAATTTTGCAGGAAAAATTTACCTCCGATGAAGTCGGGCAATTGCTCGAAGACCTGAAGCCCGAGTTTGCCGATGCAAATTCGGATGACGCCGCGATGCTTCGCGTTGCCGCGCGCGCCTACGAAAAGGCAAAGCGCGTGCCTCCGTCGTTTGTGGCGGAACAGGCGGTCGTCACCTCCAAAGCCTTCGAGGCGTGGGTGGAAGCGAAAGGCAAATCGGATTATTCGATCTTCCTGCCGCACCTGCAAAAAGTGCTCGACCTCGTACACAAATATATTTCGTTCTTCCCGCCCGCCGATCATCCGTACGATACTTTGCTCGATGATTACGAACCCGGCATGAAGACCTCCGAGGTGAAGGCGATCTTTGATGGCTTGCGCCCGAAGCAAGTGGAGTTGATCAAAGCCATCGCCGCTTCAAAACAAGTGAAGGACGACTTCCTGCACAAAAAATACAACGAACAAAAACTATGGGCGTTCGGCGAAGACATCATCAAAGCCTTCGGCTACGATTTTAGCCGTGGGCGGCAGGACAAAGCCCCGCACCCGTTCGAAACGACCTTCAGCGTGAACGACGTTCGCCTGACCACGCGCTTCGAATCCGATAAGCCGCTGGCGATGATCTTCAGCACCATGCATGAAGCGGGTCACGGCATGTACGAGCAGGGCGTTAACCCCGCCTATGAGCGCACCTCGCTCGAAGGCGGCACCTCGCTCGCCGTTCACGAATCGCAATCCCGCATGTGGGAGAATCTGGTCGGGCGATCGCTTCCGTTCTGGGAGCATTTCTTCCCGAAGCTCAAAAAGATGTTCCCCGCGCAACTCGACGGCGTCGGGCTGAAAGCGTTCCACAAAGGCATCAACAAAGTGGAGGCTTCGCTCATTCGCGTCAATGCCGATGAAGCCACGTACAACCTGCACATCATGCTGCGCCTCGAACTCGAGATTGCCATGGTCGAGGGGAAGGTCAATCTCAAAGACCTGCCGGAAATATGGAACACCAAAATGCGCGAGTATCTCGGCGTCACGCCGCCGAACGATGCGCAAGGCGTCCTTCAGGATATCCACTGGTCGGGCGGCTCCATCGGTTACTTCTCCACATATGCGTTGGGGAACCTGGTCTCTGCCCAGTTGTGGGAAAAGATCAACGAAGATATCCGCGACCTCGACGACCAGATCAGCAACGGCAAATTCGACGCGTTGCTCGGGTGGCTCCGCGAGAACGTCCATCGCTACGGGCATAAATACGATCCGCAGGACCTTGTCCAGCAGATCACCGGTTCGAAGATCGCGCCGGAGCCGTACGTCCGCTACTTGACGAAAAAATACGGCGAGATCTACTCCCTGTAAGTCATTCACTATTCCAATCGACAAGTCCAATGATGCGGCGTTGCATCATTGGACTTGTTCATGAATATATGAAAACCCGACTCCTGACCCTCGCTTCCTTTTTTGGACTTTTGGCTGGCTGCGGCTTCCCGGCATCCACGCCCCTTCCCACTTCGATTCCGCCGGAGCATGTACCCACCGTCATCGCCCTGACCGCCGACGCGGCAAACCTCGCCGCGACGGAAACCTTGCTCGCCTCGTTCCCCACACTTGCGCCAACCCACACTCCCGCGCCGACGTTGACCATCACCCCGGGACCGTCGCCCACATCCACCAGCATTCCCGGCCACGACCTGGCAGAGATCGAGATCAGCGCGCCGGGTCCGTTTTCGAAAGTGGTCTCGCCGATTACCCTCAAAATGGACATTACCACCGGCAAAAGCGAAATCGTGCAGGTGGATCTCGTCGGTGAGGACGGGCGGCTGATCACGCGCCTGCTCAAAAAGAATGTGCCCACCTCCAACAACGGAATTTT
>CAYPCK010000020.1:10276-13194 GCA_964409185.1 uncultured Anaerolinea sp.
TTTTGCAAACCATCAAGATCAATTTTGAAATCCCCGGCGCCGCCGAGGTGGCGCGTCTCACCGTCAGCACGTTCGATGAATTCGACCGCATTCAGGCGTTGAATTCCGTGCGGTTGTTATTGCTTTCCACCGGCGAAAATGAGATCACCACGCCGGGTAACCCGTCCGAACCGATACGAATCTTCTCCCCGACAAAAAAGGATGTGGCTTCGAAAGGCGTCCTCCGAATCCGCGGAGATGTGTGGCCCTTCAGCACAAAGCCGTTGATATTGGAACTGATCACACGCGATGGAAAATCTTTAGGCTTGCGAATAGTTGACATTGAGCAAGCCGCCCCGCAATTGTTCGAAACGACCATTCCCTACAAAATCTCCGAGCCAGTCATTGCCCGCCTGACGATTTATCAGGAAGATGACCGCATCCCCGGTGTGTTCTATGTTTACACACAGGAAGTCCAGTTGAAACCATAACTTGCAGAAACAATCACCGATGGTATAATCTGCACGCTTTTAGGCAATCGGGGTGTGGCTCAGACCGGTAGAGCGTGGCGCTGCAAGCGCCAAGGTCCGAGTTCACTCTCCCACCCAATCGGGGTGTGGCTCAGACCGGTAGAGCGCACGGTTCGGGTCCGTGAGGTCCCGAGTTCAAATCTCGGCACCCCGACAGTGAAGACTCCCAACTACGGGAGTCTTTTACTTTCTTATGTTCAAGCCGTTTCCGCCGCGCCGGTGATTCACTATCCACGTTTGAAAATGATTGATAAAATTTCCCCAAATCATGGCTGACGTAATTGCTTTTGACCTTGAGACCATTTTCTACCAACTTGGTCAGGCTGGCGCGCGCCTGGCGGAGATCGGCGCGGCGGAAGGGGCGGCAGGCAACATCTCGGTATGCCTGCGGAAGCCGCTGGATGCGCGCGCGATCTTCCCTCAGGAACAGGAAATCGAACTGCCTCACCATGCCCCTGAACTGGCGGGGATGATGCTGGTTGTCAGCGGGTCAGGCAGAAGGTTGAGAGAGATCGCCGAGTCCCCGTTGGGAAACCTCGCCTGTGTAGTCGTCGAAGAGGGCGGACGCAAGGGTAAAATGTTCACGTCGCCCCAGCGGCAGTTCCAGCGGGTGACGAGCGAATTCAACTCGCACCTCGGCGTCCACGCGGACCGGATGCGCTCGACCGGCATCCAATTGCATGCGGTTGTCCATGCTCAACCCATCCACCTGACCCACCTCAGTCACCTTGCTGAATATCAGGATGAAAAAACACTCAGCCGGCGGTTACTCCGCTGGCAACCAGAAGCCATCCTCAACATGCCCGAGGGAATCGGGGTGATTCCCTTCCTCTTGCCGGGTTCCGCCCAGCTGGTGGTGGAGACGAAACTCTCGCTTCGCACTCACCGCATCGTGATCTGGGCGCGCCATGGGGTGATGACGCGCGCCGACGATTCGATCCTCCATGCTTCCGATCTGATCGAATACGCCGAGACGGCGGCTCACTACGAGACCTTGAACCTGCTCGCCGATTCCCCGAGCGACGGACTCACCGCGGAGGAAATCCGCGAGATCGCCAACTCGTGGAATGTTACGCAGTCGGTTTATTGATGCGTTTCCTTGTCAGTGCGGGCGTTTGAGCCTATACTTTGACACATCTTCCAAATAGGAGAGCGAGCCATGGCTACCGTACAGGACATGATCCGCAAAAAAGGAACGGAGATCTTCGTGATCGCCCCCTCGGCGAGCGTGCTGGACGCCTTGAGATTGATGGCAAAGCACAACACCGGCGCGGTGCTGGTCATGGAGGGCGGCGAAATGAAGGGGATTCTATCGGAACGGGACTGTGTGCGGAAGTTGGAACTTTCCGGGAAACAGGCAAAAGATACAAGGGTCAAAGATATCATGACCGCAAAGGTCGTCACGATACAGGCGGAGGAGGAACTGGAAGCCTGCATGTCGTTGATGCTGGAGAAAAATATCCGCCACCTGCCCGTTTATTCTGGCGGAAAACTCGAAGGGCTGATCTCGGTGCGCGATGTGCTTCGCGAGGTGGTGGAGGTGCAGAAGTCAATGATCGCCCAACTGGAGCATTACATCACCGGCGGGGGACGATCATGATCCCGCTCGTCTCAATTTTCATTTCAAGGGGGCGAGAGGGATGATTCTCCCTGAGTGGACGATTACCGACCTCAAGCAAAAATTCGAATCAGGAGAGTTGACCGCGCGCCAGGTCGCTGAGTTGTATCTCGCGCGTATTGAAGCCGTGGATAAAAACGGACCGCACGTGAATTCGGTCATCGAACACAACCCGGACGCGCTGGAGATCGCCTCCGCGTTGGACGCCGAACGCAAAAAGAAAAAGGTGCGCGGCGCGCTGCACGGTATCCCCGTTTTGCTAAAGGATAACATTGACACACGCGATAACACGCAGACCACCGCCGGGTCGCTGGCGCTCGCAGGGAACTACGCCGCCCGCGACGCGTTCATCGTGAAGCAACTTCGCAAGGCGGGTGCGGTGATTCTGGGCAAGACCAACCTGAGCGAGTGGGCGAATTTTCGCGGTAAGAACTCGGTCAGCGGATGGTCGTCGCGCGGCGGGTTGACTCGCAACCCGTATGCGTTGGACCGCTCGGCGTGCGGGTCATCCTCCGGGTCTGGCGCGGCGGTGGCGGCGAATCTCGCGGTCGGCGCGGTGGGGACGGAGACCGACGGTTCGATCATTTGCCCGGCGCAGACCAACGGGATCGTGGGTATCAAGCCGACGCTCGGATTGTTGAGCCGAAGCGGAATTATTCCGGTGGCTCACAGCCAGGATACGCCCGGTCCCATGGCGCGGACGGTCGCCGACGCCGCAATTCTGCTTGGGGCGATGACGGGAGTCGACGGGGAGGATCCAGCCACAAGGGGAAGCAAGAAGCGAGGCTCTT
>CAYPCK010000021.1:0-12598 GCA_964409185.1 uncultured Anaerolinea sp.
TGTTGTCCATAAGGGTCTCCGTTCGTGGAGATTGGTAATTAGTAATTGGTAATTGGTAATTGGTAATTACCAACTCACACACCTGCAACCTCCAGGTTTCGCATCAACAGCCCATCAATCTGCGCCATGATCTGCTCGTCGCTGAAGCCCGTTCCGCTGATCGCTCCCGCGGGACAAGCCGCCACGCAGGTGCCGCATCCCTGGCACAGCGCCGGGTTGATGTTCGATACGTTATCGTCCGCGATGTACGCAATGGCGTTGAACGGACACAATCCGTTGCAGATGCGACAGCCCGAACACTTATCCGCATTGATGCTGGCTTTGACCGGTTCGAGCGCGACTTCCTTTTGAAGAATCTTATCCAGCACACGCGCCGAAGCCGCCGCGCCCTGCGCCACGCTCGAAGGGATGTCCTTCGGTCCCTGCGCGCATCCGGCGATGTAAATGCCTTCGGTCATCGTGGCGACCGGGTCGAGCTTGGGGTGTTTCTCGGTGAACCAGCCGTCGGTGGAGCAGGAGATGCCGAAGAGTTTGCCGACTTCCTTCGCGTCGCGCCGCGGTTGCAGTCCGCTTGAGAGAATGACCATGTCAACGGGAATCCGCCTCTGCTTGCCCGCCAGCGTATCCTCCACCTGGATGATGAGTTTGCCTTTCTCGTTTTCGCTCCGCGCCGCGTCCGTCACCTCCGCCACCTTGCCGCGCACGAAGAGCGTCCCTTCCTCCAATACGCGCTGATAGAACTCGTCGTAGGCTTTATACGCCGTGCGCATGTCAATATAGAAGTTGTAAACCGTCGCCCCCGTCCGTTCGTGGACGAGATGCGCGAACTTCAAGCCCTGCATACAGCAGATGACCGAGCAGTAGTTGTTGAAGTTCTTATCGCGCGAACCGACGCAGTGAATGATGCCGACGCTCTTCGGCATCGTCTTGCCGTCGCGCAGGACGATATTCCCGTTCGTCGGTCCCGCCGCATTGGAGAGACGCTCGAACTCGATGCTCGTGAAGACGTTCGGCAGACGTCCATAGCCGTAATTGCTCACGCGCCTCGCGTCGAACAGGTCGTACCCGGTCGCAAGAATGATGTTGCCCACGTCCACATTGATCAGTTGATCTTCCTGTTTGAAATCGATCGCGCCCGTCGGGCAGAACTTCTCGCACGCCTTGCACGTCCCCTTGATGAAGTACGTGCAATTCGCCTTATCCATCACCGGGAATTTCGGCACGGCTTGCGCGAACGGCGCATAGACCGCCTTGCGGTATCCAAGCCCCGCCTCAAAGGCATCATCGATCACTTTCTTCGGGCATTTCTCTTCGCAGATGCCGCATCCCGTGCAGAGTTCTTCGTTGACGAAACGCGCCTTCTTCTTGATCGTCACATTGAAGTTGCCGACATAACCCGCCACGTTCACCACTTCGCTCCATGTCAACAACGTAATGTTCGGATGAGTCCCCGCCTCGACCATGCGCGGCGTGAGGATACATGCGGAACAATCCAGAGTCGGGAAGGTCTTGTCGAACTGCGCCATGTGTCCGCCGATCGAAGGCTCGCGCTCGACGAGATACACATGGAAGCCCGCGTTTGCTATCTCAAGCGCCGATTGAATGCCCGCAATCCCGCCGCCGACCACCAGCGTGTTCGGGTTGATCGGCACTTTTATCTCCTCGAGCGGCTTATTCTCAATCACACGCGCCACCGCGCCTGCGATAACCGCTTTTGATTTTTCTGTGGCAACAGCCTTATCCGTATGCACCCACGAAACCTGTTCGCGGATCGAAGCGAGTTCCACCAGATACGGATTCAACCCGGCATTCTTCGCCGCTATGCGGAAAGTCTTCTCGTGCAAATGTGGCGAGCAAGCCGCCACCACCACGCGGGTCAAGCCAAGTTCCTTGATGTCCTTCTCGATCAACTCCTGCCCCAAACTCGAACACATGAACTTGTAATCGCGCGCCACGACCACGCCCCGATGACCAAGCTTCTCCGCCGCCCATTTGGCAACATGCTCGACATCCACCACCCCGGCGATGTTCGTCCCGCAGTGACAGACGTAAACTCCGATCTTTTCCTGATTCATTTCACCGCCTCCTTTTCGACCTCGCGCTTGGTCCAGCGACGCGGCATGGGCAGCCCCTCATCCTTTTTCCGCGGGCCCGCAGGCTCCTGCGTGATCGGAACCTCCACGCCGATGCGCGCCATCGCATTCCGCGCGTTGACCAGTTCCATGCCGATGCCCACCTCCCCCGGCTCTTTTCCAAACGCCAGACCCATCAACTGCGTGAAGAACAGGATTGGCATGTGATAGTCCGTGCCAAAGAAGTGGTTCATCTCGTTCTGGTAGGCGTCGATATTCATCTGGCACATCGGGCAGACCGTCGCCATCAGGTCCGCGCCCCGGTCATCGGCGTCGGCGACGAGCCGTCGAATCAACTCGAAGGCGGTCTCCGGCCCGATCTGGGTCATATGCCCGCCGCAACAACTCGTCGTCAGCGGATAATCAATCACCTCCGCGCCCAACGCCCTTAGCAAATCATCCAACTCCGTCGGGTGCTCGTGATCCGACCAGCGGTTCTTGTAATCGGGGCGCGGCAGCATGCAGCCCATGTACGGCGCGACCCTCAACCCATGTAGCGGGCGGACAGCCCGACTCCGAATCTTCTCCAGCCCCACGTCATAGACAAGGATATCAATCAGGTGGCGCACGTCCAATGTGCCGGGTTTGTACGAAAGTCCGCCCGCCGCCAATGCTTCGTTCACCTTCGCGCCCAGCGATGGACGCTCCTGCATGTAATGATCCGCCTTTGCCAGGTTTAGATAACAAGCCGAACACGGAGCGACCACCGTATGCGTGCCGCCCGTCCCGTTCATTTTGCCGACCTGGTCCGAAGCCAAAGCCAGGTTGCGCGCGATCAGCGAATAAGCGGGAATCAGGTTGATGCCCAGGTACTCCGTCGCGCCGCAACAGTTCCAGTCCTCGATCTCCTCGAAGCGCAGGTCAAGCGGTTCCAATATCGCGTTCATGGACTCCATGTACGCCTTGGCGCTGGATTCCATCGAACAACCGGGATAGAAAAGATATTTGTTCATGAGGTCAACTCCAGCTGGCTGGCGCGGTTCAGGATCGCCTTCAATTGATCCATGCGCCTGATCTTCTTTGGAGTAATTCCCATCCGTCCCTTTGTGATCATCCCAAAGCCCATCGGCATCATGCCGGGCAGTCTCAGCGGGAAATGCCGCAAATAATGGCGCGAAGCCAGCCCGAATTCGAAACTGCGCCCATACGTCTCGACCATGTCCACAAACGTCTGCGAAAAATCGGGCGCGGTCGAATCCTGGTACAACTTCGCCTTGATCGCCATGCTCTTCAGCGTGTACATTACGTCCGCAATGTGAACCTCCTGCGGACAGCGCACCACGCAGTGATAGCACGAGACGCAGATCCACGGTGTATTGCTTCTCAACGCCTCGTCGCGCATCCCCGCCCGGAGCATCGCGAACAACATGCGCGGCGTGTGATCCATATCCATCGCCGACGGGCACGAACCGCCGCACGTCCCGCACTGGATGCACATCTCCAGGCGCGAAACGCCCGCTGTCTTCATGCTGACTTCGTGCAACAGGGAAAGGTCTTCTTCGCGGGACAATCGCGCCCGCACACGTTCATCTGTCATCTGGGGCATGGCGCCTCCGTGCTACAACAGTCCAATCAGTTGCTGCTCGGTATGGCAAAAGCCATCCATTCGCAGTAGGGATGAAGTTCCCCCAATTCCATATTAGTGAAATATGTCACAATCAATAGTACCAAAAATAATCGTACAATGCTGATAATCATCCCGACAAAGGGATACAAAGTTGACCGTGAAAGTCTTGATGCATCCGACAACGTTTGATTTCATCGGATCGACGCCTCCCCATCGCGCCCAAAGCGGGTCACTGGACCCAAAACTTCATCATCCCGTCAGCGGATTTTGCGCAAATCGTCAGCCAACCTGCCAAAGAAGTTGTGCGGGGATTCATGGTAAAAATGGGGACTGGAGAAACGAATGAAACAGAAATTCCTGATCGTCGTTATGACCCTTGCTGTTCTTGCGGTCACTGCCTGCGGGGGCGCGGATGCCACGCCGGAGATCAGCGCGGAAGACATCGCTTCCACTGCCATCGCCCAGGCGTGGCTTGCTCTGACACAAACCGCCGCAGCAGTGCCCACATCCACGCCTGTCCCGCCCACATTCACCCCGCAACCGATCAATACGCTTCCCCCCACCTTGGCTTTGCTCCCGACACTTCCGCCCGCGACCATTTCAGTGGCGGTATCTCCAACGCCTGAGTGCAACCAGATCCCCCAACCCGAGCCGAAGGGAGCCCTCGCCAACGTAGAGTTCTATAATGAATCGACAGGCAGCGTCAACCTAGCTTTCGGGATGTTATCGCCCAACGACAAAGGCGAATGCTATACCTATTCCTTCTCGATCAACAGCGGCAAGACGCTTTCCGCAAAAGTGCTGGCGGGTTGTTATTGGGGCTGGGCATGGATCAACGGCGCTGACGGGTCCATAGCAAAATCCGGCGACAAAGTGCTCTGCCTCACCGACCCCGTCTTCATTCACAAGATCGTTATCACCGCGGAACGCGTGGACTTCAAGTAACGCGATTAGCAAAACCTCGAAGATATAATTCATGTTCACCCGTTTCAAATCCGCCGCGCGCATCCTCATCAAGGGCGAACCGAAAAAGAAATCCCGTAATCCGGTTCCCGCCATCACAAAAGACGAAATAGCGGAGATTAAGCAGTTCTTCCCGCGCGAAAAATTTTTCGTCCTCGGTCACGCACGTTCTGGTACGACCCTGCTCATGCGCCTGTTGCGATTGCATCCTGAAGTGCATTGCAATTATCAGGCGCATTTCTTCACGCGCAAGCCCATGCTGAAGTCCCTGGTCGATTCGCCCGAGACGGAGGAATGGCTGGCGCGAAAATCCAATCGATGGAATCACGGGCGCGACCTTTCTCCGCTCGTGTTGCGCGCCGCCGCCGATTTCATCATGGAGCGCGACGCCGCGCGCGAGAAAAAAAATATCGTCGGAGATAAAAGCCCATCGTCCACGATCCATGCCGGGGTCGTGCGCGATGCGCAGGCGTTGTATCCCGATGCGAAGATCATTTACATCGTCCGCGACGGGCGGGACGTTTTGATCTCGGAGCGCTTCCGCAACTTTGTCGAAGAATCAAAATTCCTCACCCCCGAAGATAAACGCATCATTTCGGACCTCAGAGCTGATCCGGCTCCATTCGGCGACGGTCGCCGCTCGATCTTCACCGAGACCTTCATCCGCAACATCGCCCAACGCTGGGCGGATGATATTAACGAGATCGACTCCGAAGGCAAACGGTTGTATGGAAAAAGATATATCTCGCTGCGATATGAAGATATGCTCGCCAAGCCTTTCACCGAACTTTCCCGCCTGTGGAAGTTCCTCGGAGTGAAGAAGATCAGCAAATCGCTGGAGAAGCAATTGCTTTCGGAAATGTCTTCCAACCCCGATGAAGAATGGCAGTCGAAGCGGAATGAAGACATCGCCTCCTTCCTCCCAAAGGGACAGACTGGCTATTGGCGGCTGTTGTTTACTGAAAATGATAAATCACTGTTCAAAGAAATCGCCGGTGAGATACTAATTAATTGGCGATATGAGAAAGATAAGAATTGGTAAATATTGTAGGGGCGGGGTCACCCCGCCCCTACATGCATCTTTAAGGATGGAAACATGAAATACTTGATCGCCGGTCTCGGCTCTGTTGGAAGACGCCATTTGCGAAATCTTGTCGCGCTTGGCGAAACGGACATTGTCTTATATCGAACGCATAAAGCGACATTGCCCGACGATAAACTCGCGGGCTACCCCGTCGAAACGGACTTGGCAGAAGCGTTGAAGAAACACAAACCGGATGCGGTCATTGTTTCCAATCCCACGTCATTGCATTTGGATGTCGCCATCCCTGCTGCGGAGACGGGATGCGCGATTCTTTTGGAAAAACCTATTTCCGGCTCGATGGAACGAGTGGAGGATTTGCAGAATATCGTAAGGAAGACGGGCTCGAAAGTTTTGACGGCGTTCCAATTCCGATTTCATCCGGGTATGGTCAAAACCAAAGAGTTGATTCAAAACGGAGAGATCGGGCGTGTGGTATCTGCTTCCGTTCACTTTGGCGAGTATCTTCCCGCCTGGCATCCATGGGAGGATTACCGCACGGGCTACGCGGCCCGCTCCGACATGGGCGGAGGTGTGGTGGCGACTCAATGCCACTCGCTGGATTATCTTCCATGGCTGGTAGGGAAGCGGGTCGAATCCGTTTGGGGATTTGCCGCGAAACTCAGCGACCTCGAAGTAAGCGCGGACGACACTTCCAAGATCGGTCTGCGCTTCGAGGGCGGCGCACTCGGAAGCCTGCATCTCGATTACAACCAACAGCCGCCGGAACATGAGTTCCGCATCATCGGGACGAATGGAACGATAAAGTGGAATCTTGCCGACGGCGCGGCGCGTATCTATCGAACGGGGAAAAAGGATTGGGACGTTTATCCGTTGCCGGAGGGTTGGGAGCGTAACGCTATGTTCCAGGAACAGACAAGACATTTCGTCGATATCGTCAAGGGAAATGTAGAACCCTCCTGCACATTGAATGACGGCGTCCAAGTGCAGAGGATCATCGCCTCAGTACACGAATCGCAGAAAACAGGAAGATTGATCTCGTTGAAGTAATAAAAACGGCGGTCATTCCGCCGTTTTTATTTACGGAAGGGCTTCCCAGTTGATGTTAAGCGAGTCTGTTTGCAGGAATACTTTGATCTGGGGCGCGATTGCCCTGAAAACGTAATCGGTCATGTAAGGGGTGGCTTCTTCGCTTGTGTTTTCCCACAACGAGACAATTACATCCGGTTTGAGTTCGCCGATGGTGTGGGCATAATCCCATTTCATGTGGCCGGGGCGCATGTACGGAATATCCGGAATCCCCATCGGCGTGCGGACGTTTTGGTGGGCGATGTAGGGATCCGCTTTTCCGAGAATATCGATGGCGTAGCGGTCAGGCAGCAGATAGGGAATTGTCCCTGCGCCGACAACGGCAATGTATGCTCCCGGCTTTGTGACATTTTCAAGAGCGATGGCGATTTGGAGATTGCGGTCACTACCCGCGACATAATCGGGACGGCGAGTGAAGTTCCAGCGCTCGATAGATTTCCATTCACCGAGCAGGGCATTGAAGGTCAAGAGGGAGAAAGCGAACAAGATCACAAAGATTGCGCGCCAGCTAAATTCAAACATAATACCTTTGTGACCCTTTGTGTCCTTCGTGGTTAATGAATTTACCCCTCGTTTCATCCACTCGACAGCCGCCCAACTGAAACCGATGAAGTACAACGGCATTGCAATGACGATATAGCGGTTCGCCCCGCCGTGATTCTCCCACGCATCCCCGCCGACGTAAACGGAGTAGGCGATCTGCCCGGCGATCAGGAGGAACATCAGGGTCACTTTCCAGTCGCGGCGGAAGAGGAAGATGGTCAAGGGGAGGAGAAACAATACCCAGTTATGGAAATAAGCAAATTGGATGAAGGCATACATCCCGCGCAGGAGGCGCAGGGTTGTATTCCAGCCTTCCACTTTGAGATAGTAGGTGTTGGGGAGCCATTCGCCGTAGTAGGCGTAACGTGCAAGAGTCTGCCCGCCGAGGAAGAGAATCAGAAATCCCAAGCCCCAGACGAGATGTGATTTGCGGCTTTCTTTTTGCGTCCAGAATAAAACAACGAGAATGACCAGATACGGAACCGCCATGTCGAAGCGGACGAGGGTGGAGACAGCAAGTAAAACGTAAATCCAAACGTTGAATCGGTTTTCGCTTTTTACTGCGAGCAAGACAGCCGCAGTCAAAAGCAATGTCAACAGACTGACTTCCATGCCGAGCAAGCCAAAGGAATTGAGCGGCGCATAGAACGCGGTCAACGCCACAGCCGAAAGCATGACGAAGAGATCATTGCTAAAGACTTCGGTCAACTTTTTAACGAGGAACAGGTTCAAGGTCAAGAGCGAGGCGCCGAGAATCTGGATGTAGAGTCCCGTCTCGTTGAGTCCGATCGGCAGGAAGTGGATCAACGCCATGACGCCCGTCCACAAAGGATTGGTGATGCCCTCCACGCGCTCGCCGGGATTCCAGACCAAGCCGTTCCCGTGCGCGAAGTTGTAGGCGTAACGCATTGAGATCATTGCGTCGTCGAAAAGGACGTAATAGGTTTTTCCCTCGATCTCGAAACTGGTCGCGGCGATGTAACGCTGACAATAAAGGATGTAGCCGAATACCAGCAGGGTGAAGGTGACGTTGCGAAAAATTTTCGAGTTCATCGCAGGAAATTATACCCAGTGCAGCGGGGAAACAGGTAAGGAAATCGCTTCAAGCCGGGTCTTTTTAAAAACGAGATCAATATAGAAAGATTGGAATATTACTTGAATCAATCCATCTTCCAAAAATACTCGGTTCATCCCGCCACCAAAATGGGGCACGTCTCCCTGACCGTTGCCGGCCTTGAGAATCAGATTCTCTTTTACGAAAAAGCCATCGGCTTGAAACTGCACTGGCGCGAAGGCAACAAAGCCGGTCTTGGCGCAGGCGGCGCGGACTTGCTTCAACTTACCGAAGAACCAAATCTCAAACGATATCGCGGCGGCACAGGTCTGTATCATTTCGCCATTGTCTTCCCAAATCGCCGCGAACTTGCGATTGCCATGGCGCGATTGTTTGCGTTGAAAATTCCCAACTCGCCCACCGACCATGTCATGACCAAGACCACTTACCTCAGCGACCCCGAAGGTAACGGCATCGAACTGTATTGCGAATCACCCGAAGATGGTTCATGGACGATCAAAGACGGCAACTACGAAGCCCGCTGGGCAGACGGACGCTGGAGCGATGGACGCGAAGCCCTCGATGTGGACGCGCTCTTCAAACATATCCGTGACGAGGATCGAATCGATTCGCCCGTCCCCGCCGAAACCCGCATGGGTCACGTCCATTTGCATGTGAGTGACATAAATGAAGCGGTCGATTTCTACCATGGCGTGCTCGGCTTCGACGTCATGGGCATTTCGGCTGGAATCGGCATGGCATTTGTATCTGCAGGCGGATACCACCATCATATCGGGCTCAACACCTGGAATGGGCGCGGCGCGCCTCCTCCTCCGCCCGATGCGGTGGGACTGCGCTTCATGACCGTGGACTACCCGAATCCTTCCGTGCTCGCCGAAGTGACCGCCCGCGTGGAAGCGGCAGGCATTCCCTATAACAAGACCGACGACGGCTACCTGCTTCACGACCCATCTCAGAATGGCGTGTTGCTGCGCTCGGTTGGATAGTTGACCATAGACGATAGACCATAGACCGTGGATGAACGTCCGCGGTCTTTTTTATTTCCCGTATGAATCTCAAAACTGGAAACGTCACTACAACTCAAGAAAGGTCACTTCCATGCTCGCCCAATTTTCAGACTCCACCCCCAAGATCGTCTTCAACCCGGAAGGCAACGAACCCGTTGATGCTTGTATCCCCAATATCAGCCCAAAAGAACGTCGAAAACGGATGCGCTACGGCATTATCCAGTTGGCGATCACCTTTAGTATCCTCGCCATCATGCTCACCTTCGGCGCGGACAAACTCTGGCGGCTGCCTCTTTTCGCCCTCTTCTCTGCCGGGGCTGTTTCCATTTTTCAGGCGCTGGACAAGACCTGAGTAGCCCTTGCTGCGCGTCGTGTACGCCGCACCTCAGAAAAATATGAACGGGTCAAAGATGACAAAGAAAATGCCCAGATCACGCGCCAGGCCATGAAAGTCGTCCTCAAAGGGACGTTGGTCGGTCTGGCAATCACTGCCTTGATAATGCTGATCCCGTAAGTCAAGACGCTCTGCCCACAAAGCAGAGCGTTTTTCTTTGCCTATTGCATAGCGTATAATTCAATCACCAATCTAATATCTAAAATCGGAAATCAACCCATGCACATCCTCGTAACCAACGATGACGGCGTAACCGCCCCCGGACTTCTCGCACTCGCGCAGGAAATGCGCAAACTTGGCAAGGTGACTGTGTTCGCGCCGGATAAAAACTGGTCGGCGTCTGGACATGTCAAGACCCTGGATCGCCCGTTACGCGTGAAGGAAGTTACCCTCGCGGACGATTCGCCTGCTTACACTTCGGACGGAGCGCCATCTGAGTGTGGTGCCTTGCCCTTGCTCGGTGTGATCGAAGAACCGATCGACATCGTGGTTTCGGGGATCAATCCAAATGCGAATATCGGCCATGACGTGACCTACTCCGGCACCGTCACTGCCGCGATGGAAGCGGTCATCACGGGTGTGAAAGGTGTGGCGGTTTCAGTGGATTCGCCCGAGGGGCACAAAGGTCCACTCGACTACTCAACTGCCGCCGGAGTCGCGAGGCGCGTCGTCGAACAAGTCATTGCGGGTGGCTTGCCCGAGGGCGTCGTATTGAATGTCAATGTTCCGTATCTCGTTGAATCCGAACTCAAAGGTTACATGATTACAAGACAAGGCTTGCGCGTGTACCGCGATGCGCTCGATGTGCGCAGCGACCCGCGCGGCAAACCGTATTACTGGATCGGCGGCGAAGCGCCCACCGGCGTGGACGAACCCGGCACGGATTTCGGCGCGTTGCAGGCGGGTTTTGTTTCCATCACGCCGCTGCAATTGGATCTGACTCACGTCAAGGCGATGGATGTGTTAAAGAAATGGAATTTCCAATGAACTTCCTGAAAAAACTTTTCGCTCCCCGCGAACCTTACCAAAAAAGCTATCATACCTTCAACGTCAAATGCAATCGCTGCGGCGAGACCATCACCGGGCGCATTGACCTTGACAACGACCTCAGCGTGGAATATGAAGAAGGCGGCGATGTTTTCTACGCCCGCAAAGTATTGATGGGTGAGAATAAATGCTTCCAACGCGTGGAAGTGAACTTCAAATTCAATTCCGAGCGTCAGGTCATTGAAAAAGACATCATCGGCGGAGAGTTCGTCGAACAATAACATCCCATTTATCTGTGGTTAAAAAGAGGCATCCATGAAACGATCATCCATCCCCCTGCTCGCGCTTGCCATTTCTTTCTCCATCCTCGCTTGTGGGCGAAGCATCATCCCGCAGGATTCATCCGTCAATGCGGAACAGCCCAAAGCGCCCGCACCCGTCGAAAAGACTCTCTCCACGTTCAATCCGATTCAAGGCACCGACTACCTCATGGCGGGCATCGTCCCCGTTGAAGTGACGCGCGAATCCCTGAACCCCTTTGAATGGATCAGCAGCAGCGGATACTCCAGCTACACCACTTACGCCACCTATAATTATGTTTTCTTCAACACCCGAACGGAGGAATATCACCGCCTCCTGCCGGATAATAATTCCGTCATCTTCCAGACCGCCGGTTTCCCGCAACTCGTCTACGACCCGAACGAGCCGGACAAGCCCGCCCCCGTCATCGAATTTTGGATGTTCAACATCGTCAAAGCAGACACCAACGCCGACGGCTATTTCGATTTCCGCGACAAACTCACCATCGGCATCGCGGACGTCAATGGCAGCGGCTACACTGAATTGATCGAGAACGTGGACGCCATTCAATCGCAGTATTACAAAGACCCGTCAAACTTCTTCATCATCTACAACGTCAATGACAAGAACTTCATCGCCAGGGTCAACCCCATCACGCGCGCGGTCGTCTCCACCACCGAAATGGACCTCGGGGAAGATGTCAAATAATCTTCAACGCATCACAACCTTCTTCCTCGTCCTGCTTGCCGCCCTGCTTATCGCACAGGCGGCATTCTCGCTTCAATGGCCCATCGCGCACGACGCCGCCCCGCTTTTCTACGAATCCTTTCTCATGGAGAAAGGGCAGGTCCCATACAAAGACTTCTTCGACTTTCAAATGCCCGGCAGTTATCTCTTCTATTATCTACTCGGCATCGTCAGCAACTTCGGTCCGCTTCGCATCCGCATCCTCGACCTCGCCATCCTCACCGCCCTGCTTACCCTCACGCGTTTCGCCATGCAGCGCTTCGGCACTCTCCCCGCCTTTGCCGCCGCGATCCTCTTCGGATTGAAATATCTGGAAGGCGGTCCCGCCCTTTCGCTCCAACGTGAATACCTCATCCTTGTTTTTATTGCTCTTTCGATTGGGATCGGCGTGGACGACTCCCAAACCTTTCGCAAACGCCTGATCCTCGGACTCCTCTACGGACTCGTCTTTACCCTCAAGCCCCACGCCGCGCTCGGACTCCTCCCCTTCCTGCTCTTTGACATTGCAGACCTGAGAGAACGCCGAGAGTTGACTCTGCAATCCCTTACCCGACAGATTATCCTCCCCACAACCATCGGATTCATAATCCCCATTTCACTCATCACGCTCTGGCTTGCATTCACCAACTCCCTCACGCCCTTTCTCGACATTGCCCTCAACTACTGGAAACTTTACTCACAGATCAACGGCGAGATGGTCGTCATGCCATCAGCGGAGAGAACAGCCTATTTGCTGAATCAACTCTGGCGCT
>CAYPCK010000022.1:0-12454 GCA_964409185.1 uncultured Anaerolinea sp.
CCCGACCACGGCTTTCGGTTTGCCGTCTTCGGGTTCCCAGCCCTGCATATAAAAGTTGATCCCGTCCCGTTCCCAGTTTGATTCGAACGTTTTCATAAAGTTTTCCCGGTGCTGATCTTGAATTCACAGGCGTGATGTCCCTGCGCCTTGCAGGCAGTTTCTTCCACATCGTAATTCGCGCCGGTTGCCCAGTACAAACTCTCGCGAGCCAGCCCTTGGGTAATGTAGCAAACGGGCGTCGATTCGCGTTGCCCGTTGGCGGCGGGCGAGGCATGATCCACCAGGAGCAGGTCGAGGTCGAGGCTGTGGACGGTCACATCGCCCGACGCGGCGCCGATGAATTTGGCGAGCAGTTCCAAGGTCTGTTTGCGACGCGCCGCTAGCGGGAGTCGCTTGATCACCGCGGCTTGGGCTTTGCCTCCCAGCGCGGCATCCTCCAGCAAATGATTCCACAATCGGGCGCCCACCCGCAACAACACGCCGCGCGCGCCGCGTCCAAAGTGGGAACGCATCGCTGACTGGAGTTTGGCATACGCCTCCGCCGCCTCGGTGGGGCTCATTTTTGCAAACGATTCAGGCTTCGCCCATTCGGCGGGTAGTTTCGCCAGAGTGACCATTACGCGGAACTGGTCCGTTCCCAGTTCGAGCGCGACCGTTTCGGCAAACCGGCGCAGAATGCGGTTGGAAAATTTCAATTCACTCACGCGCCGCCCCCACTTCGAACCGGCAATACGGGTCGCCTTTGGCGCAGCAGTGCGTTTCGACGATTTCGAAATCCTTGCCGGTTGCCCACTGCACCGCTTCTCCGATCGAACCGGCGTACAGGTGACAGATCGGCGCATCGCTGTGGCGTCCCTGGCAGATCGCGCATGTGGATTCGAGGTAGGCGATCCGTTCACCGCTGTCGTCCACCGAGGCGTCCACCTGCGGGTTGCTTTTCTTCAACGCGCTTGCCATGCTGTTTAAAATAAATTTGATGCGTTGTTTTTCGGGCAATAATTTCAACGCCACGCCAGCCAACCCCAGCAGGGCGGCTTGTTCCCGCACCGCGTATTGAAACGAAGCCTTGCCGATGCGGCGCAACATGCCGCGCCCGCCGCGCCCGTAGAATTGCTCGATGGCATCGTTGAGTTTTGCATACTGCGAAGCCTGGATCGCCGGTTCGAGGTTATCCGGCGGAAAGTTGCCGATGAATTTTTCCAGCCCGCTGGCGCGAAGCACGGCATTCAACCCGTTCTCGCCCATCACCTCCTGCGCTGAGGTGAGCGCCTGCCGTACCAACGCGTTCACGATCATCGTATCCGTTCGTTCCGCCATGGTTCCTCCTTCTGGTGCAGATGGTACACATACACGGGGTATTGCTCGCCGGTGCGGGCAAAGCCCAATTTTTCATACAATGCCAGAGAGGCGGCATTGTCGCTTTGCGTATTTACGCTGAGTCTGCCGAATCCGTGGTTGACCAGTCTCGTCAACAGATCGCTTGCCAGAAACCTGCCGACCCCGCGTCCCTGCGCGGAGGGAGTCACAGCCAGGCGGGCGAGGTGGGCGCGTTGACCGCTCCCGGTGGTGATCTGATAGCCGAGGATGCCGCGCTCGGTCTCCACCACCGAAGCGAATAGTGCCTGTGAGAACGCCGCGCGCAGGGTTTCGATTGGGTTATGCCACAAGACGCCAAATGCGGCGAGGTCGATTTCTTCGACAAGCGGAAGATCGTCCTCGGTCATCTTTCGGATTTGAATTCCACCCGCTTCTTTCCGGACCCAGGGCTGGTACTTCCACTCGAGCATAACGATGCCCTGACGCGTTTCAAATCCGCTCTGCGCAAGTACCTGCTGGAACCAGGGTTTCATGACGATTGCGGCGACAGTGTCTCCACAGTTTTGCGTCAGGGTTTCACGCGCTTCGTGCCACAATAAAGCCCATGCGTTGTCGGCTGTCCAAGCGCCGCTATAAACGAAGAAGCGGATCCAATGGGCGCCCGGCGCTTCTGCTGGGCACGCCAGCGCGGCGTCGATGCGACCGCCGTCATCCAATGCCCAGTAGAACGGGCTTCCCAGCCAGTCGAGCGGCGAACGCCAATCGAGGTGGCGGTGCAGGCGCGTCTCGTAAAAGATCAGGTTCGATAACTGTCTATGGTCGTTCAAATCCGCAGGGCGGACGAGGGTGTTGATCACGGCAATCCTTTGGGTTGGGAAACCATATCGAATGTCCTACCGCGCACCCGTTTCGTTACTTGATAAACCCGATTCGTTTGAGAAACTGCAGAATGCGCTGGGCGAGGGTGGGGTTTTCGACCAGCCGAAGAGAATCATACACATCCATTTGCGTGCTGTGAACGTGCCCGAATTTCAGGTGGATGTTCGCCGACGCTTTTCGCACGGTTGAATGCATATCGCCCTCCCCCGCCTGCTCGAACAGGGACGCGGCGCGGTCATAATCCGCCAGCGCCTCCTGCCATTTTTTTAATCCTTCAAGGGCGGCGGCGCGATTGGCGAGCGCGACCCCCTGGCGTTTCAAGTCGCCGGCGTTCGCAAAGATCGCTTCGGTGCCTTCCGCGGCGTGCAATGCTTCTTTGGCTTTGCCTCCCTGCAGCCATGCCACGCTTTCATTATTTTTCATTTCTGCGGCGTTTAGTGTGTCGCCGGCCGCGTCGTAGGTTTGGGCGGCTTGGGCGAATAATTTCGCCGCGGCAAGGTATGCCCCCTTCTCATATTCCTTCTTTCCCTGTTCGTTCAGCGAGGAAGCGGTGATGTCGGTCACGGCATTAGAGGGTGATGTCGAGGATATCCTCAGCGACCGAGCGTAGCTTATCGCGCGACATGGTGCTGAGTTTCATCGCCAGTTCGAGATAGGGGCGGTTGACAGGCATGGATACGAACTGCCGCAGTTCGGCGGGAAGTTCGAGGAAGTTCTGCGTCGCCTCTTCGTTCATCAGCCATTGCCCGACCGGACCGCTGCGGTCGAACAGCGATTCGATGCGCCCATTGAGGGCTTGGAGCAGGACCTCCAGTTCGGGCAACGGGATGGCGCGCTCGCCCAATTCGTAGGCTTTGATGCGCGCACCGGAGATTCCCGTCTGTTGGGCAAGGTTGCGGATGGAAATGGAGGTGTTGTTGCGTTCCTGCCGCAGGAGTGCGCCGATCTTACGCTGGCGGACAGCCAGAAGTTTGGGAAGATCGATCTTTTCGTGCGGCGCTTCAGCATCCGAGCGGATTTCCTTGCCCCAAAAGTGGTTGATGGGCAGGTCTAAAAAGAAGACGAGCGACTCCAGTTCGGGCAGGGAGGGGGCTTTGCGCCCGTCTTCATAGGCGCGGAAAACGCCGGCTTTTACGCCGATGGCTTGCGCGCATTCTGGAATAGAACGGCGCGCGGCAAGCCGCGCGTCGCGAATGAGCACGCCGATCTTTTTTGTACGAATCGTGATCTGGGTTTTGCTATCCATGGCTCCTCGAATGTACCGTCACGATTATAGCAGAGAGTACGCGCGGTTTTAACGCCGCTCTTTCCTCCCAAGGGTACCGGGCATAAAGATTTCTCCGCTGAGTTTGAACCCCGCCGCCTCGAGGCGCGGCGTGAAGATCGGGCGGATGCCGCTTGGCTTATGTTCGCCGAGAATTTTATTGTCGGGTCCGATGCCCGCTTGCTCGAATTTGAAAATATCGGTGAGCACGACTGTATCGCCTTCCATACCGGCCACTTCGGTGATCGCTGTCACTTTGCGCGTACCGTCTTTCAAGCGGGTCTGTTGCACGATGAGATCGACCGCCGAGGAGATCTGCTGGCGAGCCACCTTGAGCGGCAGGTCCATGCCTGCCATGAGCACCAGCGTTTCGAGGCGCGAGATGGCATCGCGCGGCGAGTTGGCGTGGACGGTGGTGAGCGAGCCATCGTGGCCGGTGTTCATGGCTTGCAGCATATCGAGCGCTTCACCTCCGCGCACTTCGCCCACTACGATGCGGTCGGGTCGCATGCGCAGCGAGTTGCGTACGAGATCGCGGATGGTCACCGCGCCCCTGCCGTCGGTGTTGGCGGACTTGGTTTCCATGCGCATGACGTGATCCTGCTGGAGTTGCAGTTCCGCCGCGTCTTCAATGGTGACAATGCGTTCCTCTTCCGGAATAAAACCGGATAACACATTGAGCAGGGTGGTCTTACCGGAGCCGGTGCCGCCGGAGATGACGATATTAAAGCGCGCGACCACGCAGGCGCGGACAAACTCAGCCATATTCGGCGTGAGCGAGCCGTAATCGATCAACTGCTGGATGGAGAGTTTGTCTTTTTTGAATTTGCGGATGGTGATGGACGGACCGTCAATGGCAATGGGAGGAATTACCGCGTTGACACGCGACCCATCCGGCAGGCGGGCATCCACGGTGGGGCTGTCGGCGTCCACGCGGCGGCCCAACGGGAGGATGATACGGTCTATGACCCGCAACACATGGTTGTCGTCGTCGAACGCTATCGGGGTTTTGGTCAATTTACCGTTTTTTTCGACATACACTTTTTTCGCGCCGTTGACCATGACTTCGCTGACGTCCGGATCATCGAGCAGAGGTTGGATCGGTCCCAGCCCGCTCAACTCATCGAGAATTTCGTGGAAGACCTGTGTGCGCAGGTCTTTCGGCAGGTTGACCTTGGTCTGCACATAGGCTTCGTTCAACTGCGAAGTGATGAATTCTGTTCGGTTGCCGGCGTTCAGGTTTTGCCCGTCCAATGAACGGCTGACTGCATCGGCAAGATAACGTTTGAACTTGAGCAGGTCGGAGGCGGTAAGTTGCGAAAAATGGGTTGCGATAGGCGTTGCCATTATCCCTCCGTTTGTGAGTCGGGTTCGGGGAATACCCAGATAATATGCCCGCGGTTGACAGCCAGGAAAGGCGCTTTGTACATGACGGTCCCATCCTCGTTGAATACGGTCACATCGGTGACCGCCATGAAACCTTCGTTGCGGTCGAGTTCGTCTTTGAGGCGTTCGTCGCGCCGCACGTGAACCATCCCGACCATTCGGTGTCGGACGGTCTGGAGGGTGGCGCGTACGGGAATTTTCGAAACGACTTCGGTAAAGATCTTCCCTTTTTCATCGTATTGTGTCAGCATGTTTCCTCGATTCAGCCGGATTACTCGGGAACAAAAAGCGACAACCTGCGGGTTGTCGCTAAGCATTGGGCGGAAAAGCCCGCAGATCGAAGTGTAGTCGAAATACGAAGGAGCGTGCTTTGCACCTGCTTTGCGGAGGGTTATCTCTCTTGTAATTAAATGATGTTACGCAGTTGCCCGGTCGCTTCTCGGTTTCAAGGTGAATTCGACGGCGGACCGCCGACGACTGACTCGTGCATAAGCGCGGCGGTCTGCCGTCTGCGGTCAACATGCAGAAGCAAGCCAATCGCGCTTAACATCAGGAATTAACCGGAATCATTCCTCGATGGGCGGCATCAGGTATCCCAGCCCGGAGCGCGTCACGATGTGTTTCGGGCTGTGCGCGTCATCCTCGAGTTTTTGCCTCAAACGGGCAATGCTCACCCAGAGGATTTCCTTATCGGTGCGGTATTCGGGTCCCCATACGCTCGTCAGCAATTCTTCAGACGTCATGATCTTGCCCACATGATGGGCGAACTGTAACAGGAGCCGGTACTCTGTCGCCGAAAGGGAAACAGGCGTTTCACCCCGCCACACTTCGGCGCGGGCAAAATCGATTTTTAAATTATCGTGGGTGAAGAAACGGGATTGCCCGGCTTCGCTGGGGGGCTGGGCGCGGCGTAACACGGCGCGCACACGCGCCAATAATTCGGTTGCCGAAAATGGCTTGACGAGATAATCGTCGGCGCCGAGGTCGAGCCCGCGCACGCGGTCCTGCTCGTCGCCTTTGGCGGTGAGAATAATGATGGGAACGTTGGAAAACTCGCGAATGCGCTGGGTGGCGCCGAACCCATCCAACTTTGGCATCATCACATCCATCAACACCAGATCCACGGGCTGGTCGGAAAATACGCTGACTGCTTGTAACCCATCCTGTGCGGTGACGACTTCGTAGCCCTCCGTCCGCAGGTTAGCCTCCAACAGGCGCAAATATCGAGGTTCGTCGTCCACGATCAAAATTCGTTTTGCCATAATAGACCTCCTGTCAATTCGCTGGGTTGATGGGCAGTTGGATAAAGAATGAAGTGCCTTCACCGGGAGCGGATTCTGCCCAAATCTTACCACGATGTGCCTGAATTATCTGCTTGCAAATGTACAAACCCAGCCCCGAACCGGTGACTGTCTTCTCGCTGCGCACGCGATAAAAACGTTCGAAGATGAGCGGCAGGGAGTCGGGCGGGATGCCGGGTCCATTGTCCTTGAAATGGACAGTCACATTTTCGTTGTTGAAGGAAAGCGAAAGGGCGATGGACGCACCGGGGGCATACTTGATGGCATTGGTGAATAAATTCTCGAAGACCTGCGCGATACGCACCCCATCGCCCTGAATGGGAGGGGCGGTGCCGGCTTCCATGTTCACTTCCAGGTCTTTGTAGCGTGTACGGATGCGCATGACCACATCGCGCAGAACGGCATCGAGACGTAGGGGCTGAAAACGAAGCGGCAGGGTTTTGCTTTGCAAGCGCGCCGATTCGAGCACGTTCTCGATCAACAGGGATAGACGGTCTGCCTCTTCGTCGATGATGGTGAGGAATTCCTTCTGGGTTTCCTCGTCCCAGTTCGTATCCTGGCGCAGGAGGCTGGTGCTGTATCCTTTGATGAACCCCAGCGGCGTGCGCAATTCGTGGGAGATGGTGCTGACGAAATCCTCCTGCAATTGCATCTGGCGTTTCAACTCGCGCAGTTCGCTGTTTGCATCGCGCCATTCGGCGCGCTCGAATAACAGGGTCAACAGATCGGCGGCGGCGGCGGCGAGGTGGATGTGCTCCTCGGTGTAGACGGGTCCGCCGAAGCGGACGAAGACCAGCGCGCCGTTGCGAAACCCCTCGGCGCCGATCGGGATGCCGAGCATGTACGCCTGGTACAGCCGGTCGCCGGCGCGGGCATCCGCTTTCGGTTCCTGCATCAGGACCTTCTTCTGGGCAAAGACCTGGTTGGCGAAGGTTTCCCCCCAAGCCGCGTCGGCTTCGGCGTTGCGGGCGCGTCCGATGGCGCGCGCATACATAATTTCGAGAGAAGCGGTGCGCGGGTCATGCAGGTAGACCGCCACATTGTCGAATACGAACTCGGCGCGCAAGGAGGTGAGGAAAGCTTCGATGGTGCCGCGCGAGTTGCCCGCTTGCGCCGCGATGTGGATGAGTTTATTCAGGAAGTTGAGCGTCTGGCGTTCCATGGTTTATTTTGCCGCCGCCAGCAACGGGAAGCGGAACGAAGAGCCGCGCCCTTCGAGCGATTGCACTTCGATCATCGAACCGTGGGCTTCGACGATCTCGCGCACGAGCGAAAGACCCAGCCCCGTGCCGCCATAATGCCGCGTGGACGAGCCGTCGAGTTGATGGAAAGGTTCGAAGACATCCTTCTGCTGCTCGCTGGCGATGCCGATTCCGGTATCGGTGACGGAGACGATGACCAGGTTCTCGCCTTCGCATTTGACGCTCACGATTACGCGTCCGCCCGACGGGGTGAACTTGATCCCGTTATCAATGAGTTGATTCAACACCCAGGCGATTTTTTGTGAATCGGCCTGCACCAATGGAACGTCTTCGTCAATCATGGTGTTCAAGAGGACGCCGCGCACCTCCGCTTTTTCAGCCGCGGATTTGACCGCGAGGTTTGCCACGCTGCGGATATCAATACTCTCGTGCGAGATGCTCATTTCGCCGCGCGCGGCAAGCGAGACCATGATGAGATCTTCGATGAGGGTTTCGAGCCGGCCTGCCGAGTTCTGGCTGACAAGCAGGGCGTGCCGTTGTTCTTCAGTGACCTTGCCGAGCGATTCGCTGACCAGCAATTCGAGATAGCCCCTGATGTGGGTGAGCGGGGTGCGCAGTTCGTGTGAAATATTCGAAATGAAATTGGATTTCAACTGACTGAGTTCAGACACGCGCTCGAGCGCCTTTTGCAATTCCGCAGTGCGTTCCTCCACGCGGCGTTCGAGGGTGCGATTGGCGGCTTGCAGGGCAGAACGCAACTGGATGATCTGTTCGGTGACAGCCTCATCGAGCTGCGCGCGCTTGACCAGATTCAGCGCCACCAGAGCCTCGCCCAGCATGGGGCGATTTCCCTTTGCCACTTCCTCCTGTTGGTAATCGAGGGCGCGTTGCAGGTTTTCGGGGGTGATGAGTCTCTTTTGAATCAAATATTCCCCCATGCGGGGAACGAGCATTTCGGGAGTAAGTCGGGGTTCGTCTGCCATGGCGGCTGGTATCACCCTTGCCTGGCGCTGGGTCGCTTCACGTCGTTTCGTAGACCCACTCGCCAGCGATCATTGTAGCCGAGGATTCGAGCGCGAGCAGTTCATTTGGATTACAGGAAAAAATGTCCGTTTCCAGCACGATCAGGTCGGCAAGATGATTCGGAGCGAGTTTGCCGAGGCGATCTTCCATGTAGGCGGCGTAGGCGGCGCCGAGGGTGTAGGCGGCAAACGCGTCGGCGGCGGACAATTTTTGTTCGGGGTACCAGCCTTCCACAGAAGGGGAACCGTCGGCGCGCCGGCGTGTGATCGCGGCGTGCAATCCCCAAAACGGATTCGGCGATTCGACCGGCGCATCGGACCCGAAGGCAAGCGGCGCGCCGAAATCCAACTGGGTCTTCCATGCGTAGGAATATTTGGCGCGCGCTCCCCAGAACTGGTTCGCCATGAGCATGTCGGAGGCGGCGTGGATGGGTTGCATGGACGCGACCACGTTGAGCGCGGCAAGACGAGGCGCGTCGTCCGGGTGAATTACTTGCACGTGTTCGATGCGATGACGAAGATGCGGGAGATGATTTTCTTTTTCGTAGTTGCGGAGTTGTTCATAAGCCTTTAATACTTCATGATTGGCGCGGTCGCCGATGGCGTGGACGGTGAGACCCAGCCCAACCTGCGCGGCTTTGCGCCCGTGTTCGAAGAGTTGCTCGCCGTCCATGTTGAGGATGCCGCGATTATTTTCCTCGCCGACATACGGCTCGAGCATCGCCGCCGTGCGCGGACCCAGCGCGCCGTCCATGAAGACTTTGATGTTGCCGATGCGGAGCATGTCGTCGCCGAAGCCGCCGCGCAGTCCGACCGCTTCGATCTCGTCGAGCAGTTCGACGGGCATGTTTTTGAGCACGCGCAGTTTGAGTTTGTGTTCTGCGCGAAGTTTCTGCAACGCCATGAACGAATCGCGGCGGTCAAAATCGTGGACGCCGGTGACTCCCATCCTCCACAGGATCGGTTGCGCCTTTTCGATGGCATCGGCAATTTCATCGAGCGTTGGCGAAGGGATGACCCGATCGACGAGTTCCATCGCGGTTTCGAGCAAGATGCCGGTGGCGTTCCCCTGCGCGTCGCGTTGGATCTGTCCGTTGTGCGGGTCGGGAGTTGACGAAGTGATGGTTGCAAGTTTCAGCGCGTGAGTGTTTACCCACGCCGCGTGGAGCGATTTGGCGGTGAGGTAAACGGGGTTGTGGGGGGCGATGGAATCGAGGTCTTGTGCAGTGGGCCAGGAGTTCTCCCTCACCCCCAGCCCCTCTCCCGCTGGGAGAGGGGGATGCATTGCCCACACATTTTGATTCCAGCCGTGACCGAGAATCCATTCACCGGGTTTGGCGGTTTTCACCCGCTCTGTTACGCGGCGCAGGCATTCCTCTTTGGTGCCCACTTCGCAGTCAATTTTTTGCAGAGAGAGCGCGTAATGTTTGAGGTGGATGTGCGCGTCCGCCAGCCCGGGCGCGATCACTCGCCCGCGCATATCCTGCCCTTTCGCGCGCGGGTATTGATTGAATAGATAATTGGTATCACCGACGGCGATGATCCGCTCGCGGTCGATCACGAGGGCGGAGGCGGTGGGTTGCGCCGGATTTTGGGTATGGATGCGGGCATTGTGGAGGAGGAGCATGTTGATTCCCGTAAGGGCGAGTGTTCCTCTCGCCCCACATTGGGCGGGGTTTCCCCGCCCCTACAAACTTCACGTCAATTTTTCCAACAGCGAATCCAATTCCTCATCGGAATAATAAAAGATGGTCACCGTCCCGCCCTTTTTGCCGTGCTTGAGCGAGACTTTCGTCCCGAGGCTGGATTGCAACTTGCGTTCGACATCGTTCACATTCGGACTTCGACCTGCCTTCTTTTTGGCGACCGGCTTCACACCCGAATATTTTCGCGCCAGCACTTCGGTGGAACGCACGCTCAGGTCGAGATTCAGAATCTGGTTCAACAACACTTCCTGCGCCTTGGCAGATAACGTAAGCATCGCCCGCGCATGACCCTCGGTGATGCGCCGGTCCACGAGCGCCTGCTTCACCGCGGCGGACGCATCCAGCAGGCGCATGGTATTCGTCACCGCCACGCGGCTTTTGCCCACGCGCGTCGCGATCATCTCATGCGACATCTTGAATTCCTTCGCGAGGTTCTGGTACGCCTCCGCTTCTTCAATGGCGTTCAAGTCCGCGCGCTGGACGTTTTCGATGAGCGCGAGTTCGAGCAATTGCTGGTCGCTGGCGTGACGGATAACCACCGGCACCGTTTTCAACCCGGCCTTGCGCGAAGCCTGCAAGCGGCGTTCACCGGCGATCAACGTGTACACGCCGCCCCGCCCCGGCGAAACGATCAACGGTTGGATGACCCCGTGCTCGCGAATGGATGCGGCGAGATTCTCCAACTCTTCGATATCGAATTTTTCACGCGGCTGGCGCGGGTTGCGCTGGATCGAATCGATAGGGACTTGGGCAATTCCGCCCGTCTCTCCACCGGGGGAGGCTGTTTTCCCTGCGGGGATGAGCGCATCGAGTCCTTTGCCAAGACCGGTTCGTTGAGCCATACTTTCTCCTTTATTTTTTCCACCACAAAGGGCACGAAGGACACAAAGTTTTTAAAACGCCAACCCTTTGTGCTCTTTGTGCCCTTTGTGTTTAATTCGTTTTTGCTCCATCGCCCTTCAACAATTCCTTCGCCAGCGACTCATACGCCTGCGCACCCACCGAGGTCGGCGCGTACGCCGAGATGGGGAGCCCATACGATGGCGCTTCGGCGAGGCGAATACTGCGCGGCACCACGCTCTTGAACACCTGCCCCGGGAAGTGATTGTTCACTTCCTTCACCACATCGGTGGAGAGATTCGTCCGGGGGTCGAACATGGTCAGGATGACGCCGCGCACGCGTAATTTGGGAAAGAGAGCCGATTGCACGCGTTCGATGGTCTGCGTGATCTGGCCGAGTCCCTCGAGCGCGAGGTATTCGCATTGCACGGGCACGAGCACGCCGTCCTTCGCCGCGACCAATCCGTTGACGGTGAGCAATCCCAGCGAGGGCGGGCAATCCACGAGGATGTAGTCGTATTTTCCAACCAGCGTGGACAGCGCGTTCTTGAGTCGGAACTCGCGCTCCGCTTCCTCCACCAATTCGATCTCGGCGCCGGCGAGCGCAGGCGACGAGGGGAGCAGGGAAAGTTGCAATCGCTCGTTGAACAGCACCGATGACGCGGGAATTTCACCCGAAAGCAGGGCATCGTACGTGCTGGCTTGCACGCCGCGCTTATCCACGCCGAGGCATGAGGTGGCGTTGGCTTGCGGGTCGAGGTCCACGATGAGGACGCGTTGCCCGTGTTGCGCGAGATACGCGCCGAGGTTGATGGCGGTGGTGGTCTTGCCCACTCCGCCTTTTTGGTTGACGAGGGTGTAGATGCGAGTCATTTGATTTACGATTTCCGATTTTCGATTGACGATTTTGGATTGCCCGGTGGTTGAGTAGCGCCGGAGGCGCGTACCGAAACCACAAATAGCCGAAGCAGTCTTTGTTATTCACTCACCTTACACAGTTTATACCTTTCAGTCAGGCTTCAAGTCCAATTTGACCGCTGACCGTGGACGACCGACTCCAGAGTAAGAATAGCAGTCCGCCGTCTACTCGACCAATGGGCGCTTCACTACTGCAAGATTTCCATTTTACATTCATCGATTTCTTGCGGCGTGGGAATTCCATCCAAGCCGACGCGGGTCACAGAACGCGAAGCGACCAAGGTCGCGAAGCGCGCGGCTTCCCACGGGTCGCGCGTGTTCCGCAAGCGGATGAAGAACGACGCGGCGAAGATATCGCCCGCGCCGGTGGCGTCCACTTCTTCCACGTCGGGCGCGCGGAAGCGGCGGCGGTCCCCGTTCCAATGCAGGACGCATCCCTCCGCGCCTTCGGTCACGACCAGAATCCGCGTTTGGTGCGACATGCGCTCGATCAGTTCATGATCGCCGTTCACGTCCTCGCGGCTGACGACCACCGCGCCCGCCATGCGCAACATCGATTCCGAGTTTTCCCAGTCACGGCGCGAGACGCGCCCCTCGGCATCCCACTGACGCATCCATC
>CAYPCK010000023.1:0-5528 GCA_964409185.1 uncultured Anaerolinea sp.
CGGGACGCCAGTAGTCGCCCAGGTCCTCGGCGGCATACACGGCGACGACGCCTTCCCTTTCACGGGCCACTGAGAGGTCAATGCTTTTGATCCGGGCATGAGCATAGGAACTGCGCAGGAACGCCGCGTGCAACATCCCTGGCAGTTGAACATCGTCAACAAACAGCGCCTGACCGGTGAGCAGGCGGGCATCCTCGTTACGCTTGATGGGTTGGCCGAAGACTCGAGTTGCCATGCGAATTCTCCAATTCTCTAATTCTCCAATCTCGAAATCAGAGAATTGGAGAATTAGAGGATTAGCTATTTGCGCTTCTTTACCGCCTTCTTTGTAGGTTTCGATGCCTCTTCATCCACGATGGCAAACGCGCGGCAGAAGGCGGCCTCGCCGCCTTTGAAGCGCCAGGGCATGGCGCCGAGAGTCAGCCGCCGGTTGTGCAGAGCCGGGTTGCCCATCTCGCCGCCCAGGTTCTCGACGTGGACACAGTCGTAGGGGAAGAGGGCGTTGTGCGTAAGTTGATAAGCCGAATCCGGGAACAGTTTATCCATGTTGTCTTTGCCGAATTTGGCTTCGCTCTTGGCCCGCACTTTCTGCCAGTGTTCGAGACCGCCCTTGCCGAGGAAGCGACCAATGGGCAGGTTCATCGGGTGGTCGGTGGAGATCATGTCCACGCCCCAGATGTGAATCTTTTTCTTCAACAGCCAATCACAAATGCTGTAATGCGGACCTGGATGCCGCTGGATGTAGCGCTCCTCATCCGCATCGGGGCTGAAGAATGAATACTTGTGCCAACCCGTGTGGATGAACAAAATATCGCCATCTTTCACTTCGGCGCGTTTTTCGATGTCTTCGGGCGTGAACAGCCCCACATCGTCGAGCATGTCGCTCAGGTCAACGATCACGCCGGGTCCGTAACACCATTCAATCGGAATTTGGTCGATGGTTTTGCCTTTGGTCACAAAGTGGCGCGGCGCGTCCAGATGCGTGCCCATGTGATTCGAAGTCTGAATGTACTGCGCGTTCACCCCATGCTCCGATTTGCGTTTGATGTACTTCACCTCAAACGGCGGGTAAAAGGGCCAGAATGAGGCATCGGCATTGAGGTCTTGCGAGAGGTCGTAGATTTTCATTTCATAAACTCCTTGGTTGGGTGAGAGATGAGACTGGAGACTGCGGGTGATGTTGCCAGCCAGTCGAGTTCGATGTTGGTGAATAATGGTGAAGAATCGTCGAGCCAATCTTCAACGATATATTCCACTTTTGGCTCACGAACTGTTTTTGATTGGACTTTGGTGTCCTTTCGTTGGGATTTCAAACTATTCGCAAATGTATTCAATTGACGCGCCACATCAGATAAGCGAGATGCATAAGCTTTTACTTCGTCTGCTTTCATAAGTTCGCGAGCCAAGGCACGATTCAGCCAATATTTGGCTTCGAACAAACTTCCGCGAGAATAGTACAGAAACTGGAGTTTCTCTCCATAATTGAATCGCCCATACGACTCAGCGATATTGGCTCCGACAGAGTCAACGGCTTTGGTCATCTGCTTGCCGACTACATCTTTTGCAAACTCGTCCCATTGCACCACACGCTTCCACACCGCATCCGCAATGTTTTCCGCATTTTGCAAAATCTTCAAATCCTCAAGCTCTGTAGCCATCATCTACCTCCATCAATCTCCAGTCTCTAGTCTCCAATTACCAAATTACAGTTGGTATTTCTCCGCATAAACAAGTAACGCATCTTCAAAAATCTTCAGCGGCGGTCTCACCAACCCCGCGCCTACCTGACCGACTCCCGCATTCTTATGTGCAATGCCTGTGTTTATTCTTGGTGTAATTCCCAGTTCGACAACTTTGCGAAGGTCAATGCCAGTGGGTGTTCCTCTAAAATCGAGCGATGGCATGGTGAAGTATTTGCTTTCGGCAAAGGTAATCTCGTACATTTCGAGCGTCGCGTTCATCGCGTCCTTTGGCGTTCCGCCCACAAAAGTAACAATCGCGGGCGCGGTTGCCATGGCGAATCCGCCGATGCCAGCCGTTTCGGTGATGGCGCTGTCACCGATGTCGGGGTTGGCGTCCGCTTGGGAAAAGCCTGAGAAGAACAGACCCACTGGAACTTCGGCAGGAGCCGTGAACCATTGTTTCTCGCCCAACCCGCTGACTCGAATTCCAAAGTCCGTGCCGTTGCGCGCCATCGTCGTCACAATCGTCGAACCTTCCACACCATGCGCGGCATCGGTCATGGCTTTGCACGCCGCCATGACGGGGTTCAACACGCTCAGCGCGTTATCGCCGATGAACTGCAATACCTCAGACATCGCCGCGCTATCCTTCATCGTCTTCGCAATCAGCGGCGCGATCAATTTCAAATACAACAGCGAGCCCGCCTTGTTGCGGTTGTGTCCCTCGTCGCCCATGTGCAACGCCTCAGACATCAACGCGCGCAAATCAATTCCATTGGATGCTGCGAGCGCATCTGCCAGCGCGACGCCCAACACATCGTTCATCCAGTGCAACTTCTTCAACACATCGTCACTGTACGCGCCGTAGCGCAAAACTTTTCCGTAGCCTTCATTCAAATTGGAAAACGACTTATTCCCATGCTCGGCATTCTCAATGACATAGACCTTCATCGAAGCGGACGTGACGCCTGCCATCGGACCGACCGCGCCGTGATGGTGACACGAGTCAAACTCGACCTCGCCTCTCTCTGCCATTGAGGTTGCTTCGGCTTCCGATTTGGCGATTCCCTCGAACAGCATCGCCCCGATGATCGCCCCCCGCAACGGACCCGACATCCGCGCCCACTCAATCGGCGGACCTGCGTGCAAGAACAGGTTATCCTTCATGCCAGGGATCACATCGCGCGCGGGAGCGACGGCTTTCAATATCGGTCTCGCTTCCATCAAACGATTTACGGCTGTGGTGTTCGCATTATCAATGTTCATGTTTATCTCCGTTATTGGAGACTAGAGACTGGAGACTGTGCAAGTCTCCAATCTCCAGACTCTATTTTTTCATTCTCGCCAGCAACGCCGCCATTTTGTCATTCCCACCCGCAGGCGGCTTCCACTCCACATGCACGGCTTGCGCGCCTTGCGAGATCAGGCTATCGTAAAACGATTCCAACCCAACGTTGATCGCGGCGAGAGGTTGTTTGAGTTGATCCAAATTTATAGGCGTGAATTCATTCTTTTGGCTTGCGCCAAATCGCAGGCTGATATATTCCACCGCTTCGGCGGCAGTACGGAAAACTTTGACGCCAGCTTCTTCCAATTGAGAGACTTGCGACTGGAGATTTTGCGGGTCGTCGTCCGTCCCAATCACCATCGCTACAAATTCAATCTCTAGTCTCTGCTCTCTGATCTCTCTAATAACAGGCGCCAACTCCCCCGCAGGATCAGGATGCGACCCTTCCCCCAATACCACATCGAGCAAAATCATCCCAACTTCGGCGTCAGCGGCTTCTTGTCTCATACGACGAATGCGTAAATCATTATCAATCATCGGGTGCAGGCGACCAACCATGAAGAACTCATCGCCGAGGTCAATGATGGTATGGGAACGGCTGTGGAGTGGATCTTCTAAATTCTGAGAATTAGTGATTGGAGAATTAGAGGATAGAGGGGAGAGTGTAGGTTGCAGACCGATCATGGTTTCATAGGCAAGCGTACCGCCAGAGAAAAGACCACGAATATAGAGACTGGAGACCGGAGACTTCAAGTCTCTAGTCTCTAATCTCCAATTCTCTAATTCTCCAATAGCAAGTTTAGCGGTCTCACTTAAACTTATAGCAAATTTTATGTTGCCAATTTTTCTCGCAGGCGGTGGATAACCGATGAAGTAGACGACCACAGGTTTGCCTGTCCCTTGCGCGGCGGAGATGAGGCTGGTCGCTACATCGGGCGAAGGCGGCTTGGAGATCAGCACGATAACTTTCGTTTCATCGTCACGCGCCAACGCGTCAAGCGCCTGATGAGCGGTGATCGCGCCGACATCCGATTTCAAGTCGCGCCCGCCCGTCCCGATGGCGTGAGAGATTCCCGCGCCGAGATTGTGGATCTGTGCTGTAACCGCTTGCGTACCCGTGCCAGACGCTCCCACCACGCCGATATTGCCGCGCCTCACCCGATTGGCAAACCCCAGCCCGATGCCGTTGATGATGGCTGTACCGCAATCGGGACCCATAACCAGCAATCCTTTTTCGCGCGCAGTTTTCTTCAAAGCGATTTCATCTTCAAGCGAAACGTTGTCACTGTAAAGGAAAACGTGTTTGCCAAGTTCGAGCGCTTCGCGGGCAACACCCGCCGCGTAACGACCTGGAACGGATATCAACACCCAATTCGCTTCAGGTAATTGTTTGACCGCGCCGCTCAAACTACGCGGGCGAAAATCCTGCTGAGAATTGGAGGATTTTCGTCGGGTGAGTAGTTCGTCTATCTTGCCAAAGGCTTCAGTTGCAAAATCTTCGGTCTCGGCTTTGACGACGATCAGCAAATCGTCGGGGTTGGCAAAGATGGATTCGGGCAGGAGGTTATTCGCCGCAAGCAGATCGCGGTTGGCTTGGGTTGCCATAACCACGCCTGCATCCACGACGCCCGTCAAGCCGAGCAAGCCGCGTTGCAGTTGCATCAACACGACCGAGTCGTAATATGCGCCTGCACGGATGTTCCATTTGACAACTGTCATATCTTTCTCACAACTTTCTCAATTTCTTCTGCCCAAGCGAGTAAAGATTCATCTGAGTTCCATTTGCCGACAAGTTGAAGCCCCATCGGCAGGTTGTCTTCATTCTTCGTCGCGGGGATGTTGATCGCAGGGAATCCGATCTGAGTCCACGGGAGGCACATGACGGGGTCGCCTGTGGAGTCGAGACCTTTCGGGGCGGGTCCGATGGCGGGAGGGCAGAGCCAGAGGTCTATGTTGTAGTCGGTCATGGTTTGGGTGATGGAGGCGCGGAAGGAGTCGCGGGCGGAGAGAAGAGACAGGAGACTAGAGATTGGAGAATTGGAGAATTGTTGCCCGCGCTTGATTAAGTCGGAGAATTTGGACGAGTAGAGAATTTCATGCTTCGCGAACCAGTCTTTGTGGACTTGGGAGGCGTCGTAGGACATGATGGCGTCGTGGCGATCACGGATTATTTGGAAGTCATCCATAATTTGCACGCGGCGTATGTCGTAGCCTGCTGAGGCTAGTACACTGCACAGGTTGTCGAAGCAGGTTCGGGCGTAGTCAGAAGCGTTAGTTAAGTATGTTCCTTCGGGGACTCCAAGAGTCGGCTTACGAGTCGAATTCTCCAATCCCCAATTCTTTAAAAGCACTTCTGCAACTTGCTTCGCCGTCGCAACATTCTCCGTGAATGTGCCGATATGATCGAACGTTGGCGAAAGCGGAATGACGCCGGCGCGGGAAATTCTTTCGTAGGTGGGTTTGAAACCGACCGCGCCACAAAACGCGGCGGGGCGGATGACCGAGCCGATGGTTTGTGTGCCAAGTGTGATGTTGCACATGCCCGCGCCGATGGCGGC
>CAYPCK010000023.1:5538-12425 GCA_964409185.1 uncultured Anaerolinea sp.
CCCGCGCGCGAGACGCGGTCGTAAGTGGGCTTGTATCCGACTACCCCGCAGAACGACGCCGGGCGCACGATGGAGCCGATGGTCTGCGTGCCGAGCGCGAGAGGCGCCAGCCCGGCCCCCACCGCCGCCGCCGATCCGCTGCTCGACCCGCCGGGGGTGTGCGCCGGGTTGTGCGGGTTGCGGGTGGGGCCGGGGCCGAAGTAGGCGAACTCGGTGGTGACGGTCTTGCCCATGATGAGCGCGCCCGCGTTTTTGAGTAGTGTGACGCTCGCGGCTTCGTCGCCTTGCAGTTCGTCGGCGGGAAGTTTGCTGCCTGCCTGCGTGGTAAAACCATTTACGTGGAAGATGTCTTTGACGCCAACAGTCATGCCGAAGAGCGGCGGGCGATTGTTTACATCAGGATATTTTTTTACAAGTTCTTCGGCGTCTTTGAGCAAACGGTCGAAGCGGTTGGGTTCGGGAATGAATGCTGATACTTCAGGCTCGCGGGAATCGAAGAGAGACTGGAGACTGGAGATTAGGTCTCGCGGCGAAATCTCGTTATTGCCAAAGGCATGGGTGAGGTCAGTGATATTCATTTCGTTTAATTCATAATCGTTGGTTGAGTAGGCGGCGATGCTCTTCCGCCGCCGTATCGAAACCAACAGTATCAATCATAGTATTGTTACAAGAGTTGCTTTCCTTACGGGTGGTCTCGATACGCTCGCAACTTGCGCTCGCTACTCGACCACCGTGTTGCTCAATTACTCTAGTCTCTAATCTCAATTCTCCAATTCTTTACTTCTCCACTTACTACTTACCGATTACTTCTCCCCCACCCGCATCTTCTCACTTGCAAGCTTGACCGCATCCACAATGTGCTGATAGCCCGTGCAACGACAGAGGTTGCCCGAAAGCGCATGTCGAATTTCATCTTCGGTGGGGTTCGGATTTTGTTTGAGAAATGGAATCATGCTCATCAAAATCCCTGGCGTGCAATAACCGCATTGCAATCCATGCGCCTCCCAAAAGGATTGTTGCAACGGGTGCAAATGCTCTCTCACCCCTTGCCCTTCTCCCAATGGGAGAGGGGAAGCGAGACCTTCGACCGTCGTTATCTCATGCCTTTCGGCTTGCACGGCAAACATCAAACACGAGCGCGCCGACTCGCCATCGAACAAGATCGTGCATGCGCCGCAGACTCCATGCTCGCAACCGACGTGTGTGCCAGTTAATCCAAGTTCGTGGCGCAGGAAATCGCTGAGCAACATGCGCGGCTCGACGGCGCGGGTGTAGGTTTGTCCGTTGACGGTGAGGGTGATGGTGTGCGTCATAAAAATTCCTTGTCAATGATCACAGACCGCCGACGGCAGACCGTGATGAAATGGTCGGACGTCTGCCGTCGTAACTCTCTAATTCTCTGCTCTGGCAAACGCCGTCTTTAGGGTCTGTTTCGTTAGCGTCTTCGCCAGATGACGCTGAAACTCCACCGACGCGTGCATGTTGCCAAACGGGGCGATCTCATTTTCACTCGCATGAGTTGCGGCATCTTCGATCAACTTGTCGCGGAGGCTCTCCCCCACCAACATCTGCGCGGACGCAACCGCATCCACGGGTCCGTCGCCTGCATTGAGATACACGAGTTTTGCAGACTTGCACTTGCCCGCGTCATCCAATGTCACCAGTGTAGCGACGCCCATCATGGCATAATCACCCGCGCGCGGCGCAACTTCCATGAACGACCAACCCGTGCGCGGCGCATCGCGCGGGATTTCGATCTCGGTCAAAATCTCGTCAGGCGCAAGCGCGGTGGTGAACATGCCTGCAAAAAAATCTTTGGCGTCAAGCCAGCGTTCGCCAGATTTATTCTGTGCTTTCAACCGCGCGCGCAATGCCACCATCAACATCGGCAGTTCCGCCGCGGGGTCGGCGTTGACGATGCTTCCGCCGATCGTGCCGCGGTTGCGAATCTGCGGATGCGCGATGAACGGCACGGCTTCATGCAAGAGCGGCGCGCGTTTTTCAATCGAAGAATCAAATTCCAAATGCCGTTCGCGCGCCATCGCGCCAATGCGGATGGCCTGCCCCTCTTCGCGGATGTAGCTCAACTCAGCCACGCGGTTCAGGTCAATCAACAAACTCGGTTGCACCACGCGGAAGTTCATCGCAGGCACGAGGCTTTGTCCGCCTGCCAGAATTTTGGCTTCATCGCCGTGCCGGCTTTTCAAATCCAATATTTCTTCGAGCGCTGTCGGCGCATGATATTCGAATGGCGCAGGTTTCATAAAACCTCAGAGACTAGAGATTAGAGACTGGAGACTGGACTTGCTTCGCTTCGATCGCACTTTCGGGTTGATTCTGTTTCCTGTAGCTTTTCACCACCTCAGACATGATCGCCAGCGCAATCTCCTCAGGCGTGGATGCGCCGATGTCGAGTCCGATGGGGGCGCGCAGTCGTGCAAGTTGACTTTCGCTCACGCCGTCATTCAACAACCGTGTACGCCGCTTTTCATTTGTGGTCTTGCTTCCCAACGCCCCGACATAATAGGCAGGGCTGTTCAGGGCAATCCTCACGGCGGGGTCATCCAGCTTGGGGTCGTGAGTCAACATCACGATGGCGGTCGAGCGGGTGATGCTGACTCGTGCAAACGCGGGCTCGATCCATTCTTGAATCAATTCATCCACATTTGCAAAGCGCTCTGCGTTTGCCCAGAACTTGCGCGGATCGATCAACACAACCCGGAAGCCAAGTGTCTTTGCCAGCGATACGAGTGGAATGGCAATATGGACTCCGCCAACGATGATCAATGTCGGTGACGGGAGAATCACGTTGTAAAAAACTTCCAACGAATCGCTCAATGGCTCGCGGCGCGGGTTACCTTTGTAAAGTGCCTCTATGCCAACTGTTAACACCGCCGAGTCCCATTCGTTGCCAAGTGAACCAGCGACGATGTCGCTTTCAGCGATCAAGGCTTCCTGCCCAAATGTCTTTGCGCCGCGAACCACAAGAGCATGAACAACCGGCGTTTCATTGGTTAGATTATTTTTCAATACTTCAAAGAACTTCGCATCCAACGGCTGCACAAATATCTCTATGCTTCCCCCGCAGGCAAGACCCACCTCCCAGGCAGTTTCATCTGCCACGCCGAAATGCAACAACTGCGGACGATTGGTTGTGAGCGATTCCAGCCCCGCCTCCACGACGGCGTTTTCCACGCACCCGCCACTCACCGAACCGGCGATCTTTCCGCTGGCAGTGAACGCCATGCACGAGCCAGCCTTGCGCGGCGCGGAGCCCCACGTTTGAATCACCGTGGCGAGCGCAACGGACTCCCCGTCGTTTTGCCAGCGTTCGATATCAGTCAGGATGTCGCGCATTTTAAAAACAATCTGGTGGTTGAGTAGTCCCGCGTGATTTTCGCGGGACGTATCGAAACCACCAGTTAATCGAAGCGTCATTGGTTGCATGTGGTTTCGATACGGGCTTCGCCCTACTCAACCACCATCATTTCTTTCTATCCTCTTCTTTACCTCGTCATAAAACACTCCCGCCAACTTCTGCGAAACGGGAACCATGAGCCGCGACACGAGGCTCGCCAATTGCCCCGAGACGTTTACATCCGCCGTCCACTTGACGATGGTTGAGTTGTCGGGTCCGTCGCTCATGGTCATTTCGCTGACGGCGTCTGCCGCGCTGCCAGTGGCTGTGCCGTGGGCTTTGAGTTTGGCGCGGTTGGGTTCGTCCAGTTCGAGGATGTCCACCTCGCCGGCAAAACGCGCTTTGATCGAGCCGAGTCCGACGGAGACCACGCCGCGATATTTTTTGAGGGGTTCGATGGTTTCGATCTTTTCAACACCCGGCACACACTGCCCCAGTTGATTCGGGTCGGTGAGGAAATCCCACACTTGTTTACGCGGGGCTTGGATGGATACGTCGCCTTTGAGTTGCATGGATGCTCCCGTTGAGGCTTGGAGTGTAGCACAATGGGGAGACGAGAGTCAACGGGAGGTGAACGTGTCCATGCCGAGGCAGGCTGGGGGGCTGGGAAGAAGCGGGTTTTCATCCCCAAAAAGGCGTATCCGCCTCCAAATTCGAGGGTTATGTAAAGTAAGATGAGACCGGTCAGGTTGCAGGAATTTGATCCCGCCATGAACATGCTCATTGCCCGTGAGTTTGTTTGCCTATTATTTTGTCGCCGAGCGTAAATCGTTGGCGACTTTTTATTTGGAGGTGCGATTCCAGATTGATACGTTCACCCGAAATCGTTGAAAAGGAGAATGAAACAGATGGCAACAAAAAAGAAAACCAGCAAGTCGAAAACTAGCAAGGCGAAGGCAAGTGCGGCAAGACCAACCCAGATCTCAAGAGGAGAAACTGCAATGGCTAAAAACACCATGATGGGCTATTTGCCCAACGATACGCCCCCGGTGGGGCAGAATATTTTGCTGGGTTTCCAGCACGTATTGACCATGTTCCCCGCGACCGCGTTCGTGGCGGCTTTGTGCGGCTTTCACGTGGGAACGGTCCTTTTCATGTCCGGCGTGGGGACGATCGTCGCCCTATTGCTCGCAAAATGGCAGATCGGAAAATTCATCCCGCTTTTCTATGGGTCCAGTTTCAGTTACATCGCGGCGTACCTCGCCATTGCCACCGAGATGACCGGTTCTGTTCCCGCCTTCGGTGTGCCGCTCCCCGACAATGTTTTGAGCACCATTCAAGCGGGTATCGTCGTCACCGGGTTGTTGAATGTTGTAATAGGCCTGCTCATCCGCGCGCTTGGCAAGGATAAAATTGACATGATCCTTCCGCCTGTTGTGACCGGCTCCATCGCGGCGATCATCGGTTTCGGTCTTGCATTCGCGGCGTTGGGTCTTGCGGCGGCAAACTGGGGCATCGCGTTCATTACATTGCTCGCGACGATTGTTGCCTCGGTATATCTGCAAAACAAAGGCTTCATCGGCATGTTGCCCGTGATCATCGGCGCGGTGGTTGGGTATATTGCTTCCGCGTTGCTCGTCCCGGGGTCGGTCAGCTTTGCGGCTGTAGGCGCGGCGCCGTGGTTCGCCGTTCCTCATTTCACGTTCCCCACCTTTAGCGGCGCGCTGGTCGGTACGGCGATCTTCAGCGTTGCGATCATGGCGATTGCGACCATCCCTGAATCCACCGCGCACTTGTATCAGATCAGTTTGTATGTTGACCGCGTAGCAGAAGATATGGGACGCGAAAAATACGAACTGGATAAGAACGTCGGCTTCAACCTGATTCTCGACGGTATTGACGACTTCTTCAAAGGCTTGCTGGGCTCCACCGCTGGCACGAACTATGGCGAGAACAACTCGCTCATGGCAATCACGCGTAACTATTCCGGTCCTGCGTTGCTCATGGCGGGCGTCATCGCGATCCTGCTCGGCTTCGTCGGCAAACTCGCCGGATTAATTCAGACCGTTCCGTTGGCGGTGAGCGGCGGCTTGTCCATCTATCTGTTCGGCGTGATCGGTATGCAAGGCATCGCCCTCATGCAGGAACACAAGGTCAGTATGTTCAACCCGCGCAACCTCGCAGTTGGCGCAGTGATCATGGTGCTTGGCATCGGCGGCAACATCGGTTACGAAGGCGGCTTCCTGCCCATCCCGTTCCTGCAGGGAATCTTCCCCAGCGGCTTGCCTGCCATCGCGACTGCGGCAGTTGCAGGTATCCTGCTCAACGCGATCTTCCTGATCTTCAAACCGTCGAACGATTCGTAGTCGGGTCAAAATCATCAACCAGAAACTGGACAGCCGCGAGGTTGTCCAGTTTTTTTGTTGGGAACTCTCCCTCACGCCCGACCCCTCTCCCAAAGGGAGAGGGGAGTCATGCATCCACTAACGCCCGCAACGCCAGCGCGTACGATTTCCACCCCAAGCCGGTGATCTTCCCTTTGCAAACGGCGGAAATCATCGAAACGCGACGGAACTCCTCGCGCGCATACACATTCGAGAGATGCGCTTCGATGACGGGGATATGAATCGCAGAGATGGCATCGCGCAATGCAACCGAGGTATGGGTGTATCCGCCCGGGTTAAAAACTACGCCGTCTGCCCATGTGCGAGAGTCGTGCAACGCATCAACCAACGCGCCCTCGTGGTTCGATTGCAGGCATTTGATTTCCGCGCCTAGTTCTTTTCCCAACTCGATCAACTTGTTGTTGATGTCATCCAGCGTCATCGAGCCATACACCTCGGGTTCGCGTGTGCCGAGCAGGTTGAGGTTGGGTCCGTGCAAGACAAGAATTTTCATCTTTCCTCCAAAACGTCATTTAAGTTTTCCACTTCCACCAATTCCACTTTGCCAATCTCAACGGGTAACGCAAAACGGATGGATTTTGCTGTCTTCTTTTTATCCATGTTCATCGCACGGATGATTTCACCGCGAGACATTTCATCGGGGATGTTGGTCGGCAAGCCCAAATTCGACAACGTGGATTCAATCGCTTCGACCGTCCTTTCGGTTGCCCGCCCCACCCGCGCCGCGTACCCCGCCTCGACCGTCATGCCGATGGCAATGGACTCGCCATGGCTGAGTTTGAATCCGCTGACGAGTTCCACCGCATGCCCGACGGTGTGACCAAGATTCAGCATCGCGCGAATTCCTTTTTCGTAGGGGTCTTCCTCGATGATTTGAATCTTGACCGCCATCGCCCGCTTCACGATTTCTTCGAGATTCATTTTCACCCAGGTCATGTCATGCCGGCACAAAGCAAATAATTCAGGGTCGGAAATAATCCCATGCTTGACCACCTCTGCCATTCCCGAAGTCAACTCGCGGTCAGGCAAGGTGAGTAAAAGGCTGGGGTCTGCCAGCACCAGTTTGGGAGGATGGAAAGAGCCGATCAGGTTCTTCCCTTCGGGTAAGTCGAACCCCGTCTTTC
>CAYPCK010000024.1:0-12136 GCA_964409185.1 uncultured Anaerolinea sp.
GAGTTCATCCTCGAAGCGGGCGAATACCAGACCGATTCGTACCGACGGTTTGGCGTGTTCGGCTTCGAGTTTCCGCAAGCCAACCTCACGCAGGGACCGAACGACCTCGGGCATAAAAACCTGCTGGGAAACTTCCAGCCGCGCCCGGACACATGGTACAACTTTATGGTGGGTATCGGGTTCGATGGGAATTTCATCGCCCTGATCTGGGAGCCCTCCGACCCCTCCGATTTCATCATTTACAAAGAAAGCATCGGCGAAAAGTGGGATAATCTGTCGTGGACATTCACCGCCAAAGCCGCGGATACGGGTATGTCGTTGTTCCTCGATAACTTTGCGGAGATCTCGTTCACCGCGATCAAATGACCATACTGCGCTGGTCTTGACCACCGTCGGACTTGCCTGACACGCGACAAATGAAACTTGACACGTGGAACCTCGCACATGGCGCATGGAACTCTCTGCTATAATCCTCCCCATGACAATCAAAACACAACTTAACGACTCCATGAAAGACGCCATGAAAAGCGGGGACGAGGTCCGCAAGCGCACGGTGCGGATGGCGCTTGCCGCCGTGAAGCAGGCGGAAGTGGATAAACGAACCGAATTGGACGATATGGCGGTGATGAACTTGATCCAGAAGGAGGTCAAGAACCGCCGCGAGTCACTCGAAGAAGCAAAGAAAGCCGCCCGTGCGGATCTGATCGAAGCCAATGAGGCGGAGATCAAAGTGCTCGAAGCCTTCCTGCCAAAAGCCATGCCCGCCGAGGAACTGCGCGCGTTAGTGCAAGCCGCGATTACCGAGACCGGCGCGGCGAGTCCCGCCGACATGGGCAAGGTGATGAAGAACGTCATGCCCAAGGTGGCGGGGCGCGCGCCGAACGACATGGTCAGCGCGGCGGTGAAGGAATTGCTTCAACCCAAATAACCCTGGGTGTCATTGCGAGGCGACGAAGCCGCCGCGGCAATCCCACAATGATACAAGGTTATTGTTGAACCATGAAAATGCCAGACTATTTGCCACGGAGACGCAGAGTCACGGAGATTTTTTGAAAAAACTTTTCTGTGTCATCGCGTCGCTGTGGCAAACCTTTTCACAATAATTATGGGGATCATACCCGCGCGGCACCGGCAGACGCCTCCGCGCATCCGCGCCTTTCAAGCCGTCCTGCTCATTCTTGCGAGCGTCATTTCATACGGCGCATTGATGTTGCCCCGCCTGGTCAGCCCGGCGGTCTCGACGCTTCGGGTGGGGGATGTCTCTCCGAGCGATTACCAGGCGCCGCGCACCCTGCAATTCGAAAGTAAAGTGCGCACCGACGAAGCGCGCCAGGCTGCCGCAAACGCCGTGGCGCCGGTCTACGCCTCGCCCGACCCTTCGGTTGCCCGCCACCAGATCGACCGACTCCGCGCGACGCTCGCGCAGATCACCCTGATCCGCGATAACGAAACGACGACACCCGAACAAAAATTTTCCGCGCTTGATTCGATGACCGAACTCAACCTGCAGGCGGAAACCATCGAGCAACTCCTCGCGCTCACCTCCACGCGTTGGGATTCGATCAAACAGGAAACGCTGGACGTGCTCGAGCGGGTCATGCGGCGGAGCATCCGCGATCAGGATGTGGATACGGTGCGCCGCAGTGTGCCCACGCTGGTGAGCCTGTCGTTCAGCGATGAGCATGTCTCGCTCATTTCGGCGCTGGTGACCACGTTCGTCAAGCCCAACAGCGCGTTCAACGCCGACTTGACGGAAGCCGCCCAACAGTCGGCGCGAGAAGCGGTGGAACCGGTCATTGTCCAATATAAAACCGGCGAAATCATCGTCCTGCGCGGGCAGGTCATCACCCCGGCGCAATTCGAGGCGCTCGAACAATTCGACCTGATCCAGACCGAAAACCAGTGGCAGGATTATCTCGGCGCCGGCGCGCTGGTGCTGGCTGTCGCCGCGTATGTGCGGTTGTATTTTTCGCGGCGGCGCATGGCGTTCTTGCTCGAGGCGCGCAACCTGCTGGTGGTTGCGTTGGTCTTTCTCTTTTTCATCGTGGCGGCGCGCCTTTCGATCCCCGAGCGGACGTTGATCCCCTATGCATTCCCCCTGCCCGCCATGGGGTTGTTGATCGCCACCCTGTTCGGCGTGGAAGTGGGCATCGTGTTCTCAGTGGCGATCGCCCTCATCGCTCCGTATGGGTTGCCGAACATGCTCGACCTGCTCCCGTATTACCTGGTGACCTCGCTTACGGGTGTGCTGGTGCTGGGCGCGGCGCGGCGCGTGTGGACGTTCTTCCGCGCGGGCATCGCGATCACTGTTGCGGGGATTATCGTCTTGCTGGCGTTCCGCCTGCCGTTCACCCCGACGGACGGGGCTGGCTTGCTTGAACTCGGAGGCGCGGCTGTGTTCAACGGGTTTGCCTCTTCCAGCCTCGCGCTGGTGTTGCAATACTTCCTCGCGCAGACCATCGGGCTCACCACGGCGCTGCAACTCATCGAGATCTCGCGTCCCGATTCGCCGTTGTTGCAATTCTTCCTGCGCAATGCGCCCGGCACCTACCAGCACAGTTTGCAGGTGGCAAACCTTGCCGAACAGGCGGCGGAACTCATCGGCGCCGATGCGCTGCTCACCCGCGTCGGGGCGATGTTCCACGATGTGGGCAAAGCCATGAACCCGATGTTCTTCATCGAGAACCAGCCGCAGGGACAAATGAACACGCACGAGGATATGAACCCCGCCGAATCCGCGGCGACCATCATCGCGCACGTCACCGACGGGGTGGCGCTGGCGCGTCAATACCGCCTGCCGCGCCGCATCGACGATTTCATCCTCGAACATCACGGCACGATGATCACGCGCTACCAATACAACCAAGCCGTCGAAGCCGCCGGCGGCGAAAAAGCCAACGTGGATGCGGATAAATTCCGCTACCCCGGCCCGCGCCCGCGTTCGCGTGAAACCGCCCTGCTCATGCTCGCCGACGGCGCCGAAGCGCGCGCCCGCGCCGAACGCCCGCAGGATGAAGAGTCGCTTCGCAAGGTGGTGCTCTCCACCATTGAATCGGCGCAGAAGCAGGGACAACTCGACAACACGCAACTTACGCTGCGCGATCTCGGCATCATCACCGAGGCATACGTCAGCATTTTGCGCGGCACGCATCACCCGCGCGTCTCGTATCCCAAGGAAGAATCCGCGGGGCAGAACGCGAACACCGCGCCGCGAAAATAATATGATCCACATCGCATCGAAATATAAATTCCCCGCGCGATTGCTAAAGCGCGCCGCGCTCGCCGCGCTCGCGCACCAGAAAAAAACGCCCGAGGCGGATTTATCCATTGTGCTGGCGAACGACGCGCGCCTGCGCCAACTCAACCGTGACTTTCTTGGAATCGACGCGCCGACCGACGTGCTGTCCTTCCCCGCCTCCGAAGCGGACCCTCAAACTGGCTCGCCCTACCTCGGCGACATCCTCCTCTCGATTCCCCGCGCGCGGGCGCAGGCAAAAGCCGCCGGTCACCCGCTCGAAGCGGAAGTGCAATTGCTCGTTGTGCATGGCGTGTTGCACTTGCTGGGTCACGATCATGCCGACGCCAGGGAAAAAAAGCGGATGTGGAAAGCGCAGGCGGAAATTTTGGCGGCGCTGGGTTTGGGTACGATTCATATCCGTGAGGAGTGAGTACTGCGTATTCCGTTCTGCGTGATCGAAATTCGTAAAACGCAATACTCAGTACGTAGTATAAATTATGGTAATGAACGGAATCAAAACCTTCCTCCTCTCCCGCATTGCCGCCATCGGACATGCCGTCCGCGGGTGGCTGTACGTGTTGAAAACACAGCAGAACGCGTGGGTTCACTCGCTCGTGGCGCTAATCGTCATCGCCCTTGGGTTCTGGGTGGGGCTTCCCGCGCGCGATTGGGCGGCGCTGGTATTGACCATCGCCATGGTCTTCACCGCCGAATTCATCAACACCTCCATCGAAGCCGCCGTGGACCTGGCAAGCCCGGAGAAACACCCGCTGGCAAAGGTGGGCAAGGATGTGGGCGCCGGCGCGGTGCTGGTGGCGGCGCTTTCGGCGGTCTTGATCGGGTTGCTGATTTTGGGTCCGCCGTTGTGGGTGAAGGTGAATCAAATCCTTGGCAGGTAAATACGGAGTACGCGATACGGAATATGGAATACCTCGTACTGCGTATTGCGTAAGGAACTACTATGACACTCTCTTTTCAATTCGGCACGGTCGGTTCGCCGATGGGTACGCCCAAGAAACCCGGCGGGTCGGTGGGGGCGATCGGCTTCAGCAAATCCATCGGGTTGACGACGCTTGAACTCGGTTGGGTGCAGTCGGTGCGCGTATCGGAGGAGACGTGCGCGGCGATCAGGCAGACCGCGACCGAGCACGGCGTCACTCTCAGCGTCCATGCCCCGTATTTTTTCAATTTGAACGCGACCGAGGAAGAGTGGCCCAAATCGCGCAAGCGGCTGATGGATGCGGCGCATTACGGCAACCTCGCTGGCGCTACCGACATCATCTTCCACCCCGGCTCGTACTTCGAGCGTCCGCCGGCGGAGGTGTTGAAGGTTGCCATTCCGCGTTTGAAGGGCGTGCTCGATGAACTGCGCAAGAAGGGCAACCCCGTCACGATCCGCCCGGAGACGATGGGTAAATCCGCGATGCTGGGGTCGCTGGAGGATACGTTGGAGATGAGCAGGGCAATTCAGGGCGTGCAACCGTGCCTCGACTTTGCGCACCTACACGCGCGCCCTGGCGATGGGACGATGAACACGGTCAAAGAGTGGACGAGCCTGCTGGAGGCATACCAAGCCGCGCTGGGGAAGGAAGCGTTGAAGCATCTGCACATCCACCTCTCGGGGATCGAATACGGTCCGAAGGGCGAGAAGAATCATCTCGCGCTGACGGAGTCCGATCTGAAGATCAATTTTTTATTTCAGGTGTTGAAGGAGTTCGGGTGCGCCGGGCGGATATTGTGCGAAAGCCCGATCATGGAGGACGACGCGCTGAACATGAAGAAGGCGTGGAAGAAGATCAGCGGCGAGAAGGAGTAATCGCCCGGTCAACCTTTCAACGGCGGCGCGTCTTTGTCGTAGACGAATACCTGAATATCCATGCCGTCTTTGTTTAACAGATCGAGCGCGGGCTGGAAGGTCGCATCCTTGATTCGTTGCATGTCGCCCGCGGGCGCGTACACCGAAAGCCGCGCCTCTTCGTCGGACATCTTCGCCGTCTTCACCTCCGCGCTGGCGCAGGCGGCTTGGATGGTTTTGGTCATTTGATTGATCGCATCATCGAGAGTCATGTCGCCTCCGCTATTTCGCAATCATTGCCACGGTCACGCCGGCGCCGCCTTCGCCATCCTTCGGCTCTTCAAATGAAGACACATACGAACTCGTCTTCAACGCATTGCGCACAGCATCGCGCAGCCTGCCGGTCCCTTTGCCGTGCACGATTCTCACGAACAACAGTCCCGCCGAATACGCGCGCTCCAGATATTTTTCGAGTTCATTGAGTCCCTCGTCCACGAGTTTGCCGCGCAGGTTCAACTCCAACCCCGGCGACTTCGAACTTGAAACCTGAAACTTGGAACTAGAGACTGATAACTGTTCACTGATCACCGCCTCGCTGGACTTCCTCACCAACTCCGACAACCTCGCCCGCACGCGCAGACTCCCGATCTGCACTTCCGCATCCGACTCGCTTATGGCTGTCACCACGCCTTCGGCGTTCAACGTGCCGACGAGGACGCGTTCGCCCAATTTTAAAGATTGGAGATTAGAGACTGGAGATTGGTCAGGTTTTCTTTCGACAGGCGCGGCGATTTTTGTTTCCACTTGTTCGATCTTTTCTTCGATAGATTTGATGGCTTCCAAGGGTTGTTTTGCTTTTTTGAGTTGCGATTTGAGCGAATCGATGTTGCTTCTGAGAACCGCCACTTCGAGTTCACCCTCGGCGCGGGCTTTGGCTAACACTTCACGGCGCTCGTCTTCGATCTTTTCGAGTCGTTTTTGCAATTCGGCGTTTTGCGCTTCGAGCCTATCGCGGGCTTTCTCTAGTTTTTGTCTTTCACGCGAGGTGCGATTGCGCTCCTTGCGGATGTCGTCCAGCAGTTTGTCGGCGCGGATGCTTTCGGGGTTGACCTCGCCTCGGGCGGCGTCCACAATTTTCCCGTCGAGTCCGAGGCGTGTGGCGATGGCGAGCGCGTTCGAACGTCCGGGAAGTCCGAGGGTGAGATGATACGTCGGGCGCAAGGTTTTGATGTCGAATTCGAGCGATGCATTGACCACGCCTTCGGTGGAGTGCGCGAAGTTTTTCAGTTCGGGGTAGTGTGTGGCGACGAGAGTGATGCAACCCGTTTCAAGCAGGTGACTTAGAATCGCGCGGGCGAGCGCCGCGCCTTCCTGCGGATCGGTCCCCGCGCCGAGTTCATCGAGGATCACGAGCGAATGCGAGTCGATGTGTTTGAGGATGCGGATGATGTTCGTGATGTGACCGCTGAACGTGCTGAGCGATTGTTCGATGGATTGCTCGTCGCCGATGTCGGCGAAGACGCTGTGAAAAAACGGAATCCCCGAGCCGCTCTGAGCGGGGATGTGCAGTCCGCTTTGCGCCATGAGCGCGAGCAGACCGACCGTTTTTAGCGACACTGTCTTGCCGCCGGTATTCGGACCCGTGATGACAATGGCGCGCGTCCCTTCCTTTGGGTTGACGTCAATAGGAACGACGGATTGAGGGTCGAGAAGAGGGTGGCGGGCGTGAATCAGTTGAATTGACGATTTACGATTTACGGTTTTCGATTGCTCGTCAGCCACTGATGACTGATCACTGATTACTTTCCCTCTTTCATCCTTCATCCTTCCGCCTTCATCCTTGCGAAGAATTGGCTCACTCGCCTTCAACTCCTCCGCGTACTTCGCTTTGGCAAAGATCAGGTCGAGCATGGCGAGGTTTTCCACGCCGTATTTGAATTCCTCCGCATGTTCGCCGACTTGCGCGGAAACCTCGGCAAGGATTCGGCGTTCTTCATCGCGGGCTTTCAATTCGAGTTCGCGCAGTTCGTTGTTGAGTTCAACGACAGGCAACGGCTCGACGAACAGCGTCGCGCCGCTGGAGGATTGGTCGTGGACGACGGCTTTGATGCTCCCTTTGAATTCCGCGCGGAGGGGGATGACATAACGCCCGTCGCGTTGGGTGATGATCGGTTCCTGTAGTTTGCTCGCCGACTCGGTGAGGTAGCGTTGCAAGCGCGACATCAACCGCCCGTGCGCGATCTTGATCTCGCGGCGCAGGTCGGCGAGTTTCGGCGAGGCGGAGTCCAGCACTTCGCCGCGGTCCGAGAGGATGCGCGTGATGGCATCCACGATTCCGTGGGGGTCGGGGAGTCCAGCCGCAATTTGCGAAAGACGCGGGAATTCGTCGGCTTTCCGTTCGAGCGATTTTTTCAACTCGCGGCAGGAGATCAGCGTGGACTTGATGTCCAGCAGTTGTTCGGGGTCGAGCACGCCGCCGCGCGCGGCGAGGTCAACGGCTGAGCGAATGTCGTGCGCGCCGCCGATGCCGATGTCGTTGGTGGAGAATAGCAGGCGCGCTTCGGTGGTTTCCGCGAGACGGGCGAGGGCAAGATCGTATGAGTCCGTTGGTTCGAGCGCAAGCGCGAGTTCCATAGACGCGGAAAAATCGCAGAACGATTTCAGCCGTTCGCGGATCTTGTCATATTCGAGGACGCGCAGGGTTTTTGAATCCATGGCAGGGGAATTTAACCACAAACCCCCAAAAGGCACAAAGGAAATTATCCGCGCAGGACGCGCACACGGACCGGTTCGCTGATGCCCTTCAATTCGAGACTGCGCGATTCGAACGCGCTTGCGTCTGTTCCCGCTTCGTTCAGCGCTTTCTCACTGGCGATGATCTCGCCCGCCGCCGCTTTGGATGCGATCCGCGCCGCAAGATTGACCTCATCGCCAATGGCGGAGATGTTGATCAACCCGTCCGCCGCGCCCATCGCGCCGAAAAAGGCGACCCCGGCATGGACGCCAATACCGACAGGGATGCCTTGCCCGTTCATCACGTTCGACATTTTCTGCGCGGCGTCCATCGTTCGTTTCACGTAATGCGGACCCGCAAACCCCGCGCCCCAGAAGGCGGCGACCGCGTCGCCCGCCAGTTTTTCCACCAGCCCATCCTCGTTTGTGATGATCTTCGTTGACTCGACATAGAAGCGATTGATCAACCTGCTGAAGTCCATCGGGCTCATCTGCTCGGAAAGCGCGGTGGAGCCGCGCACGTCCGCGAACAGCATGGACATCGCCACCTCCGCGCCGCCCGGAAATCTGGCGGCAAAATCTTCGCAGACACTGCAAAACCTCGGGTTCAGGCTGGATTGCTTTTTTCCGTATATGGCTCGGACCAGAATGCTTCCGATTCCTTGAAAGGGCGCGTTGCAAAATTTACAACGCGGCTCGCGCGGGAGGTAGCGCAGCATACGATGAACGCGCTTCTCCGCGCTGTATGCGCTGGTGGTGAACCACTCGCGCCACAATTCTTCGGTATTGAACGGCTGTTCGTTGCTCATGAGGTTGTTCCTTTCCCATCTTGTCGAGGAGGCGTGTGCGGCAAAATCGTTTCCAAAACCACGCCTGCAATAAAGAAGATAAAAACAGATTGCAAGCCGATCAGCGGCGCCTGGTAACGGCGATAAAAAGACGCGAGGACGTAGGGGGCAAGGGATGTCAGGTAGAGCAAGGTGGAGATCGCAAAGATTGGGTTATTGCGAATTTTGCTGATGAGTAACCCGACGAGTATGCATATGGACGGGATGATGGACAGGGACAGGGATTTCAAGACGATCATCCAACTCTGTTTGCGCGCTTCGAGCGCGGCGCGTTGGTTCAGCCAGTCGTTGAGGACGCCGGCGGAGTCGCCAAGGGGCAGGCGTTGAATCCGATTTTCGAACTCGTTTTGCGGAAGGGAGATGGATACCCAGTACGTTACAAAGGATTCATCCACGTACACCAACCCATCCTGTTGCAGGAGGAACAGGTCCTCGGGTGATATTGCGCCCGGAGTTGTGTGCGGGATATCCTCCACGTAATGCGAGTAGACGAACGCGCTGAAGGCGCGCCTGCCGATATTGGATAGCAAGTGGGCGGGGTGGCTTGTGATCCACTCGGCGGATAGCGTCTTGTACGACGCGGTGAAATTCGCTTCGCCTTCGCGCAGGTATTTTTCCTGGATTTTATTTTTATTAATAAGGTGGTATTTGGCGAACGTTTCGTTGGTGGTCAAGCCGTCGTTCTCGAGAACGTTCGCCTGGTAAAAGTCGTACCAGAAATTGGATTTGATGGGGATGAAGGCGTCGAAGACCCGGTAATTCCTCGCTGTCCACGCGAGCGTGGAGGCGGCGAGAAAAACAAAAATCACCGCGGCAGACCCCCATACCCGGGATAATGATCCGTTACCCTGCCGCTTCAGGAGGATGGCGCACTCAGTGACGGCGAAAGACAACGTCAACACGGGGTTGGTCAGAGGCAACAGGATCGCCAACAGTAGCAGATGGACGCGGGTAGTTCGGAAGGTTTCAGCGACCTGCAGTGAAAAAGCGTACAGCGCCCAACAGAGAAAGAACAGGATTACCCAATCATCGTGCAGGGAACGGAAGAAGGCATCGCGGTTGAAATAGATCAACAGAATGAAGATCGCCGCCAGCAGGTATTGGAAGCGTTCGTAACCCGCCTGTTTTGCAATACGGAGCAGAAAGTACAATGAAGAGGCGAGCGCGAGGTATTTGACGAGGAAGACCGCCCACATGGACGCGAGGGTCTTGACCCCGAAGACCTTGAACACCCCCGCCAGAAAAAATACGAACAGCGGCGGCATCCACGCGGTAGGACCGCTCTGCGGGGTAAACGCATTGGCGAAGCCGTGACCGAGGACGAGCGATTCGGCGATGTTGCCATATTCCCAGCCAAATTTTGTATTGAGGAACTCAGGTTCGGGAAAATTGTAATAAGCCGCTGTCGCAAGGAAGAGCAGGAATGCCGCCAGCGGAACGAGATGCTCTTTTTTGAACTTATTCAAGCGAAAGGACGAGAAAATCATCGAAGGTCACATCGGCAGACGGGGCTTCGAAACCGCTCCAGGTCATCAGCCCCACGCCTCCGCTGGCGTAGGAAGAATCCGACACCGAGTCGATCACCGCGCCGTTCACGTACAGGGTGAGGGTGCCGTTGCCGCAGTCCGCGCCGACGCGGTAGGAGGCGGCATTGCGGGGGATGCGGTCGGATGAACCCCATTGATCATCGTTGGTCAGGAAAATATCTGTCTGCCCATCTTCGGATTTGGCGATGACATATTCCTGGCTGGAGGTGACTGCCATGTAGTAATACGATTCGTCCGCGTCCTGGTGATGGCAAAGGATTCCAAAGGCGGTGTTGGGTTGTTCGTCGTTGTTGACGACGGTCACTTCGACGTGGATGTTTTCGTACGTTTCGGTGTTGGGCGTCGTCCAAACGAACCAGTTGTCGCGGAAGATGGTCACCCGCAGGGATTCACCGTCGTATTCTATGACGTTATCCGAATCGGCGAGCGTGCCCCAGACCACCTCCTGTTGGGAGAAATCGTCCTGCAACAGGGTGGCGCCGGTGAGCGGGGGTGGGATCTCCGTGGGCGGCGGGGGCTGGGTGGGTACGCGGGTGAGCGTGGCATGGGGAGTCAGTGTGGCGGGAGTGAGGAAGGCGGGTCCCTGCCAATTGAAGAAGACGATGCCGATGCCTGCCACCGAAAAAACGAGACAGGCAATCACGAGACAGCCCGCCAGCAACCCCGTCCGGCTCCGCCCGGGCTGGGGAGCGGGCGCAGATGACGGGGCAGATATCCCTGCGCGAGAGGCGGGCGCGGGTTTCGGATCGGGCGCGCGTGCAGCGGTGTTCGTTTCGGTGAGCGCGCGCTTCCAGGCGGTGAGGAATTCTTCCGCCGAGGCATAGCGGTCCGACGGTTCCTTGGCAAGCGCTTTGAGGATGACGCGCTCGATGGGTTCGGGGATATCCTTTTTAACGATGGAAGGCGGAGGCAGCGGGTCGCTAATGTGTTTGAGGATGACGGCGAGCGGCGTGTCGGCGACGAACGGCACGCTGCCGGTGACCATTTCGTAGAGGATGATGCCGAGCGAGTAAATGTCGGAGCGCCGGTCAACGGATTGCGCCTTTGCCTGCTCGGGGCTGATGTAGGCGGGCGTGCCCATGATGGCGTCGGTTTGCGTCAGGCGCGGGGAGGCGCTTTCCAGCAGTTTGGCGATGCCGAAATCGGTGAGGAAGAGATTCCCATGTTCGTCCACGAGGGCGTTGGCGGGTTTGAGGTCGCGGTGGATGATGCCCTGCGCGTGCGCATACCCGAGCGCCTCGGCAAGTTGCGTGAACAGGCGGTCAATCTCGTTCAACGACAGCAACCCCGATTCCATTTTGGTTTTGAGGGTGCCGGCTTCGAGATAGCGCATCGCAAAATAAGTGACGCCATTACTTTCGCCGAAATCGAAGACGGGCAGGATGTGCGGGTGTTCAAGCCTCGCGATGATGCGCGCCTCCTGCTGGAAGCGCGCCGCAAATTCAGGACTCTCCGCCAGTTGACTCGGCAGAACCTTGATCGCAACGTTGCGGTCCATGGATGGCTGGTATGCCTTGTAGACGGTCGCCATGCCTCCCTTGCCAACCTGGCTGATGATCCGATAGGGTCCGAGCATTTGTCCGGGGATGAGCGTGTCCATGCGTTGTTCCTGATTGCCCAATTCTACCCGGTTTGATTCCAAATTGCGGATTCGATACGTGGAGGTGATGAAAAGCGTGTTATACTCCCGTCGCTGTAACAATCTGGGAATAGTTTTGATCACTCTTATCGAACGCCCGATGCGCGCTGGTCGGGCTTTTTTGTTGGGCAGGCTGATCTGAAAAGAGATGCTTGATTTGCAAGAAGGAAGAATCGGAGTCGTCGGAACATTCCAAACGCGTAGGAACGGATCGCGATCCGCCCCTACATAAAACAAAAAGGAAACCGATGACAACCGAATTTACCTCCCTCAACCTGCGTGACGAGATCATGCAGGCCATCACCGAACTTGGCTACGCCGAGCCGACTCCCATTC
>CAYPCK010000025.1:0-11813 GCA_964409185.1 uncultured Anaerolinea sp.
CGTCATGTTGCTCGTCACCCTCGGCGGCATCTTCATCGTCAGCGCGCTGATCGGCGTGTTGAACAACGCCATCGAAGGTCAGATGGAACGACTGCGGAAGGGACGTTCGCAGGTGCTCGAATCGAATCACGCCCTCATCCTCGGCTGGTCGGCGCAGATTTTTACCGTGCTCAACGAATTGATGACCGCCAACGAAAACCAGCCCAACGCGCGCATTGTCGTGCTGGAAGATAAAGACAAAGTGGAGATGGAGGATGAAATCCGCGAACGGGTCGAGGTCAAGGGAAAGACGCGCATCATCTGCCGCAGCGGGAGTCCCATTGACCCGAACGACCTCGAGATCGCCAGCCCGCATGAAGCGAAAGCCATCATCATCCTGCCGCCCGAAACTGAAGACCCCGATACAGACGTGATCAAGACCGCGCTGGCGATCACCAACAATCCCAATCGCCGCGCCGCGCCATATCACATCGTCACGCAGATTCGCCATGCCAAGAATATGGACGTGTTAAAACTTGTCGGTGAAAAAGACAAAGTGCAAAGCATCCTCACCGGCGACCTGATCGCGCGCGTCGTCGCGCAAACCTCGCGCCAGTCCGGGCTTTCGGTGGTGTACACCGAACTCATGAATTTCGGCGGCGATGAAATCTATTTCAAACACGAACCCGCGCTGACAGGCAAAACCTTCGGCGAGGCGCTGCTCGCTTATGAAGATTCGTGCGTAATGGGCATTCGCAAAGCAGATGGCACGATTCTACTCAGCCCGCCGATGGACACGCGCATCGAGGCGGACGACCAGATCTTCGCGCTCTCGGCAGACGACGATACGATTCGCCTCTCGGATCCCAGCCTGATTCAGGTCAATGAATCGACTCTACACCCCAGCGGGAAGGCGCAAAAGCCGAAGCCCGAAAAGTGTCTCATCCTCGGCTGGAACCGAAGCGGCACGACCATCGTGCATGAACTCGATAATTACGTGCCGAAAGGTTCGCAGGTGACGGTCGTCGCTGATATTTACAACATCGAAAAACAGATCCGCGCGCAGGGCGGCAGATTGAAAAATCAAAAACTGACTGTGATGGAAGGCGAAACCACCGACCGCGACCTGCTCAACAAACTCAACGTGCAGGACTATGACCACGTTATTGTGCTGGCATACAGCACGCTCAAACCGCAGGAAGCCGACGCAAAGACGCTGGTTACGCTGTTGCACCTGCGCGACATGGCAGAGAAGGATGAAACGCCGTTCTCCATCGTCAGTGAAATGCTCGACCTGCGCAACCGCGAACTCGCCGAAGCCACTCAGGTGGACGATTTCATCGTCAGCGAGCACCTCGTCAGTTTGATGATGGCGCAACTTTCGGAGAACGGCGAACTCTTCGACGTCTTCACCGACATCTTCGACCCCGAAGGCGCGGAAATTTACCTCAAGCCGATCGGCGATTACGTATCGCTTGGGGAGCCGGTCAACTTTTACACGGTGGTCGAAGCCGCGCGTCGGCGCGGGGAAAGCGCGATCGGCTACCGGCTTGTCGCGCAGGCAAAGGATGCGGAGAAATCCTACGGCGTGCGCACAAACCCACACAAGTCTGAAGCGGTTGTCTTTACATCCGAAGACAAAGTGATCGTCATCGCGGAGGGTTAGTATTTTCCACATAAGAACGCGCTCGAGGGTCATTCTTGAGGCAACCGGAAGCCCATACAATCGCAAACCGTACTATGACCAAAGGAGCAACAGGTCGTTCGATTTTTATTTCTTGAGATATTCTTCCATCGCGGCGAGCAAATTCTCGATATCCGCCATTTGGATTTCGCCCATGTGCGCGATTCTAAATGTAGATTCCTTGATGGGTCCATACCCACCCGCGATGCGCATCTCGCGCTGTTTGAGGAAGGCATTCAACTCCGAGACGTTGATTCCCCGTTCGTTTTTGATCGTCGTCACTGTCTGCGAGCGGAAGCCTTCGGGCGCATACATCGAGAAGTCGCGCGCGTCCGCCCACTCCTGCACGCGCTTTGCCATGGCCGAGTGACGCGCAAAGCGATTGTCCAGTCCTTCGGCAAAGATGCGATTGAGTTGATGATCGAGCGCAAAGATCAGCGACATTGCCGGGGTAGCGGGCGATGAATCCTTCAGGCGATGCTTCTCCATGCGGACGAGGTCGAAATACCAACCGCGGTTCTCCACCGATCTGGCTTTTTCCATCGCGCGGTCTGAAACTGCTCCGAGCGCGAGACCCGGCGGAAGCGCCAGGCATTTCTGCGAGGAGGTGAGCACCATATCCAGTCCCCACGCATCCATTTCGATTTTCGCGCCGCCGAGGGAGGAAACCGCGTCCACAAAGATCAACGTATCCGGCGCCACCGCGCGGACCGCTTCCGCGATTTCCTTCACGGGATTCTGCAAGCCAGTGGACGTCTCGTTGTGCACGACCGTCAGGGCTTCGAATCCGCCGCGCTTGATTGCGTCAGCCACAAGGTCGGGTGACGCGGGTTTGTCCCAGTCGAAGGCGAGTTTTTCCACGTTCTTCCCGTTGGAAACTGCCACCTCGTACCAGCGATCGGCAAACGCGCCGTTGACTATCGAAAGCACGCGCTTGTTCACAAAATTGCGAATCGCGGCTTCCTGCAAACCCGTTCCGGAGGATGCCGTGAGAAAGACGCGGTATTTTGTGTAAAACAAATCTTGCGATTTTTCAGAAGCGCGGCGATAGATGGCTTCGAACTCCTGGCTTCGGTGCGGCAACATCGGCGCGGCTTGCGCTTGCAACACCTCGTCGGCAACATCGACAGGACCGGGGACAAACATGCGGGACATAGTATCTCCCGTAGGGCGACTTATTAAGTCGCTCTACATTATTTCAACACGAACGACAGCACGATCAACACAACGATAAAGAATCCCGCGAGCGCGCCAATGCGAGCCAGGTCTTTTTTCACATCGGCATAATCGGGGTTGAACTCGGCGCGGCTCGGTGAAGACGCCAGACGGTTTTTATTTTTTGCCATTCGATGCTCCTTGTTGTTTCATGTGGCGGTCGAGCAGGGCGATACCCGTATCGAGACCGCATTGTTTTATTTCGCGTTCTTGTGCAACCGCCGCTCTCGGTTTCGACACGGTGAGCGAAAGACGAACCGTCAACCCAGCGGATACGTCCCGCGAAGAGCATACGTGCCCACTCGATCAGCAGGGTGCTCTTTAAATTAATTCTGCAACCGCCCGAACACAACAATGCGTTCGTCATTGACGAGGTACGGGTAACACGAGATCAACGTTACTGTCGGGCTGCCGGTGCTTGCCATGACTTCCACCGCCGTCGGTTCGACAATGGCAGTGCGGTCCACCACGTACACGTATTGCCGCTGTTGGGTATAAACGACGATCTGGTCGCCGGGCACGAGTTTATCGAGATTCCGAAACAACTCGCCGTACACATCGTTGTGCGCCGAAAGGATCACATTGCCGTTTTGCCCGGGGAGCGCCGAAGCCAGGTTCTGCCCAACTCCCTTTTTGAGTTGCTCCCACCCGTCGCCCTGCACGATCGGCGCGTCCACGCTCAATGCAGGGATTTGAATCCGAATCGCCTGATCGGGCGCAGAGGTGGGGATCGCAATATTTTCCAGCGACTGCACCATGGGGCGCAAGTGTTCGGGAATCTCCTCAATGTTTGGTTGGGTATTTCCCTGCGCGTCGGGCGGTGTGTGTCCCGATGGCAACACAACCGCCATCACCAGCGGAGTCGGCGTCAGTTCTTCCTGCACAAAAGCAGAAGCGACTTCTTCGTTTAAATCGCGCAGGACACCAAACCCGCTGATGAGCACCCCGACGAGTCCCACCACCGCGAGGACTTCCACCGCCAACAGAACCCGGTCCATCACCTTTCGGCGCTTCGATTCCGGGACGGGAGGCTGGTCGCGTGTTTCTTCAGGCGTTTCCACCACTGGAGCGGACGACTCGAGCGCGTCAGGTTCCACGGCAACAACCCTGCCTGTTCTTTTAAAGTGCTCCAGCCGTTCGCGCCGCGCGCCGCGCCGTTTTTCGATCAGTAACCGGCGTAATTCTTCAACGGATAAGTCTTCGGGGGCTGTTCTTCTTGCCATGGCGGTTGGGATTATACCGCATGGGATTGTCAATTCCTCCCACTCTCGTTATAATGTCAATCCTTCGGGCGGGTAGCTCAGTTGGTTAGAGCACTGCTTTGACATAGCAGAGGTCGTAGGTTCGAGCCCTATCTCGCCCACTCGATAGCAATCAGTTTTCAGCGATGAGCTATCAGTTATAATAGAAACGCATTGACCGAGATGAGTATGTGGTCACATCCCTGACAGGGAGAAGAGAACAAGATTGAGAGTCTCTTCAAGGGAAGTCCGCAGAAAACCACTCGCGAGCGTGAAACTGAAAAGTGAACAGTAACCAGTGTTCAGTGAGTAAGTGAAACGGGTGACTTCGTTATCAGTCGAAGAGATGAGTCAAGAGACCTCACGGGTCTCGGAGACCTGCGAGGTCTGAGGCTCAAATCGGGTGGAACCGCGTGAATCAAATTCTCGCCCCGTATGTGGGCGAGTTTTATTTTAATTTACCCTCACCCTAGCCCTCTCCCAAAGCGAGAGGGGAATTGAGAAAGGAAGTATGAATGGTAAAACAAGTTCAGGAAAAATACGAGGAGTCGAATCTGTATAAGATTCGCCACTCCGCCGCGCACGTGATGGCGCAGGCGGTGATGGAGATGTTCCCCGATGGAAAGATCACGATCGGTCCGCCGGTGGAGAATGGGTTCTATTACGATTTCGATTTGCCTCGCAACCTCACTCTTGAGGATCTCGAAGCCATCGAAAAGCGGATGCGTGGAATCGTGCAGGGGAAACACGAGTTCAAGAAAACGGTCGTCTCGGCGGAGGAGGCGAAGAAGGTTTTTGCGAATCAGCCGTACAAGTTGGAGTTGATCGAGGGACTCGAAAAAGGCGGCTTCGATGAATACGGCAATCCGCTAAAAGAGAAGCCTGAAATTTCACTGTATCAGCACGATACGTTTGTTGACCTGTGTCGGGGTCCGCATGTGGCGAACACGAAAGAGATCAAACAGGACGCCTTCAAGTTGATGTCCATTGCGGGCGCGTATTGGCGCGGCGACGAGAAGAACAAGCAGTTGCAGCGCGTCTACGGCACGGCGTGGGAAAGCAAGAAACAACTCGAGGAATATCTGCACAACCTCGAAGAGGCGAAAAAGCGCGATCATCGCAAACTCGGCAAAGAGTTAGGTTTGTTCTATTTCTCGGAGGATGTGGGACCCGGCCTGCCGTTGTTCACGCCCAAGGGCGCTCAATTACGTCATTTGATGGAGGAATACGTGCGCGAAGTTCAGACGCGCCACGGTTTCCAACATGTGTGGACGGGACACATGGTAAAGGAAGATTTGTACAAGCGTTCGGGTCACTACGATAACTACAAGGAGGTGATGTTCCCGCCGATGGTGGACGAAAATATTTCGTTTCGGCTCAAGCCAATGAACTGCCCTTCGCACATGACGTTATACAACGAAATGGGACGCCACTCCTATCGGGAACTGCCGTTGCGGTTTGCCGAGTTTGCCACGCTGTACCGCTATGAAAAGACAGGCGAACTGGCGGGCTTGACGCGCGTTCGGGCGCTGACGCAGGATGACTGCCACACGTTTTGCACGGAGGAACAGATCGAGCAGGAATTCTCGCTCGATTTGCAGGTCATCCGCGAGGTGCTCACACGCTACCGCTTCACAGACTACAAGGTGCGCCTCTCGCTGCGCGGCGAGGGCGGCAAGTACGTGCAAGATAATGAGAAGTGGATAAAAGCCGAAGCCGCCCTCCGGTCTGCGTTGATCGCCAATCAAATCGACTACTATGAAGCGGAAGGTGAAGCCGCGTTCTACGGTCCGAAAGCGGACTTTATCGCCCGCGACGTGTTGGGGCGCGAGTGGCAACTTTCCACGATACAGGTGGACTTCATCCAGCCGTCGCGTTTGGGATGCGAGTATGTTGGCGAGGACGGGCACTCACATACGCCCGTGGTGTTGCATCGCGCCGTGACAGGCACAACGGAACGTTTCCTCGGCGTGCTGATCGAGCACTTTGCAGGCGCGTTCCCGGTCTGGCTTTCGCCGGTGCAAGGGATGATCATTCCGATCGCGGACCGGCACCTCGATGCCTGTTTCGATGCTGCGAGGAAATTACGCGCCGAGGGCTTGCGCGTGGAAGTGGATGAGCGCTCCGAGCGCATGAACGCCAAGATCCGCGATGCGCAAAACCAGAAAATCCCGTACATGCTGGTGATTGGCGACAAGGAAGCGGAAGCAGGTGCCGTGGCATTGAGGCTGCGAAACGGGGAAAACCCGGGAGCCATGCCTCTCGCAGATTTCATTGCACGCGCGAAGAAAGATATCGACGAGGGAAGTTGAAGATCGTCAGTCAAGCGTGCCAACCATAAAAGGACAACAGTCCGTAGGCGATGAGTGTCCCAATCGTCTACGGGCTATTTTATTGACGATTCCCGGACGTACTGGTATCATTCGCCCACCAAAACCCAGCCCAAGGCTGGATTTATCGTGTAAATAGGAGAATCGTATAAGCGCCTCAGAATTTCGAGTTAATGAAGGCATTCGAGTGCCTGAAGTCCGTTTGATCGGTCCTAACGGCGAGAACGTTGGGGTGGTTTCGATGAAACAGGCGCTGCAAATCGCCCGCGATGCCGAGTTGGATGTTGTTGAAGTCTCACCCAACGCCACTCCCCCCGTTTGCCGCGTGATGGATTTCGGCAAGTTCATTTATGAACGCGCCAAAAAGGAACGGGAAGCCAAGAAATCGCAGACCAAGATCGAGGTCAAGGAGATCCGCCTGCGGCCGAAGACCAACGAGGCGCACCGCGGTTTCAAAGTGGATGATGCCCGCCGCTGGCTCTTGCACGGCAACAAGGTGCGGGTGACGATCAAGTTCCGCGGGCGCGAAATGGATTACCCCGAAATCGCGCTCGAAGACCTGAAAGAGATTGCCGAAGCCCTGTCGGACGTCAGTGTGGTGGAGGCGGCGCCGCAAATGGAAGGGCGAACGATGCTTGTGGTGCTGGCGCCCAGCAAAGGCGGCGCGAAAAAGAAAGAGAAGGCGGAGCAAGCCGCCCCTGAGAAAGAAGCGAGCGCGTGACGTCTTAAGTCGTCACTACGAGCAAGTCCCAAAGATGTCGAAAGTCCGCGGGCAGAAACATTGTCCGCGGTTTTTATTGCGAATTTTTGAAAGGAGATTAGCGAATGCCTCGCAAAGCAAAGGCTGGCAAGATCAAACTCAAGACCCACAAGGCGACCTCGAAACGGTTCCGCCTGACCGGGGCTGGCAAACTAGTGCGCACCAAAGGCGGCAAGAGCCACTTGCGCCGCAACACGTCGAAGCGCACCAAGTCGCAGTTGAGCGAGATGCACGATGTGAAGGGTCGTAAGATCATCAAGCGCATCAAGCGTCTTGCGCCGAATATGTAATTAGTTTGAACCGCAAAGGCACAAAGAACGCGAAGGTTTTCTTTGATGTCTTGCGGCGAATGTCGTATCCAACTTTTTAGTGCGGCTTTCGGGTGTGCGCAACTGTTGGCGCTACAGACGCCATCGACGCCCGCGAGCGGCAGGAGTGTAAAGCATGAGAGTGAAAGGCGGCCCCCAGGGCTACAAACGTCATAAGAAGGTTTTGAAATTCACGAAGGGACAGCGCGGCGCCAAGCATCGCCTGTTCAAGCGAGCCAACGAGGCGATGCTCAAGAGCATGTGGTATGCCACGCGCGACCGCCGCGTGCGCAAGCGCGACCTGCGCAAGTTGTGGATCGCCCGCATCAACGCCGCGGCTCGCCTGAACGGAACCACGTACAGCAAACTGGTGGCGATGTTGAAAAAGGCGAACATCGAACTCAACCGCAAGATGCTGTCAGACATGGCTGTCCGCGACCCACAGGCATTCGCCGCCGTGGTTGCGCAAGCGAAATAAATTTTGTAGAGCGAGATAATATCTCGCTCTACTGTTTTAACGGGGTAAAATATTTACATGAACAAAGTTTTGGTCGAACGCGCTCTCCCCACAGGTCAAACAATCCAGATCATACAAGGTGACATCACAACTGAACAGGTGGATGCGATCGTCAACGCGGCGAATGATGAGTTGCAACACGGCGGCGGGGTCGCCTGGGCGATTTCAAAAAAGGGTGGGGCGGCGATTCAAAAGGAATCAGACGACTGGATTCGCCAGCACGGACCCGTCCCCCACACGCATCCCGCGTGGACTTCAGGCGGACTCCTCCCCTCGAAATTTGTCATCCATGCGGTGGGTCCCGTGTGGTTGAGCGGCAAGGACGACGAAGATCTCAAACTCGAACAAGCCGTGACCGGGTCCCTGCGCGTGGCGGACGAGTTGAAGTGCGAATCGATCGCCTTCCCCGCGATCTCGACAGGCATCTTCGGCTTCCCCAAAGACCGCGCGGCGGGGATCATCTATTCGGCGATCGAGGAATATTTCAGGAAGAACGAGTCGAACATCAATGCGGTCAAGTTGGTTTTGTTCGATCAAGCGACGGTGGATGTGTTTGGGAATATCTGGCAAGACAAGTGGGGCAAATGATTACATCCTCCCAGAACTCAAAAATCAAACTCATCCGCGCATTGATGGGACGCGCCAAGGAGCGCCGCGAGGCGGGGATGTTCGTTGTGGAGGGGGTGAGGCTAAATGAAGAAGCAGAGACTGGCGATTGGAGATTTCAGTTTGCGCTTTATGACGAGTCGCTGAACGAACGCGGAAAAACACTTCTCGAACGATTAAAATCCAGGGGAGTTGAAGCCGAGGAAGTCTCATCAAACTTGATGAAATCACTAAGCAATACGGAGACTCCCCAGGGAATTCTCACAATTCTCAAGTTCTCCAGTCTCCCAATCTCTAGTCTCTTGAATTTCATCCTCATCCCCGACCAGATTCGCGACCCCGGCAACCTCGGCACGTTGCTCCGCTCCGCCGCGGCGACGGGCGCGCAGGCGGTGTTGATTCCGCCCGAAACGACGGATGCCTTCGCGCCGAAGGTGTTGCGGGCAGGGATGGGCGCGCATTTTCGAGTGCCAATTCGGGAAATGAGTTGGGGGGATATACAAGATGTTTGCAAGTCCGCAGGTTTGCAGGTGTGGGTGGCGGATATGAATGGAAAATCTTGTTGGGAAACGGAGTTGCGCCGACCACTGGCGTTGATCATCGGCAGTGAAGCCGAAGGCGCAAGCGATGAAGCGCGAAACCTTGCATCGCAGAAAATATCAATTCCAATGGCGGGGAATATCGAGTCGCTGAATGCGGGCGTGGCGGGGTCTGTGTTGATGTTCGAGGTGGTGAGGCAGAGAAATATAAACACAAAGGACACAAAGGTCGCGAAGGTTTAAAACCCGAAAGCGAAACGGGTTTCCTTTGTGTACTTCGTACCCTTTGTGGTAATAAAGAATTGAACCATCAAACCCTCAACTTCCACATCAGGAACGGCTCGTCGAATCCCTTCACCTCCCCGGTAAAGCGGCTCAACACATCGGGCTTGAGATTCTTCGCGAGGAACTCCTGCACGTCGGGGTCTTTGTAGATCTCCTCCGAGAAGATCAACTCGCCGCCCTGTGAAAAGCCCGGCAGGCGCGCGGCAATGTTCACCGTCGAACCGAAATAATCGAGGCGGTCGTTCAAATTGACGACGATGCACGGTCCCTTGTGCATGCCCGCCTTGAGCCACAACATCGGCTCGCCGCGTTCGGCGATCTTCACCTGCGCCTTCCACATCGCGCGCAACGCCTCGATCGGGTTGCGGAACGCCGCCATGACCGAATCGCCCATCGTTTTGACAATTGCGCCGCCTTCCGCGGCAATCTCTTCCTCGAGCACCTGAAAATGCTCGCGCACACGCCCGAAGGCAGGCGCGTCGCCAATGGTTCGATAGAGTTTCGTTGAGTTGCGCAGGTCGGTGAACATCAACGTCACTGAACCGACCGAGATCTCCTCGCCGGGGCGGATTACTTCGGTGGCAAAGAGATCGCGGAAGACCTGCAACGCGGTCACATCTGCCGCGGTGGCGGCTTGGTCGCTCCACGCGGTGCGCTCCAGCTGAAAGTTTTGATCGGCGTCGGTGGCGTTGACCAGGTTGAGGGTGGAATGAAGCGAGATGCGTTGCTCCTCGGGGGGCCATCCGTATTGCGTTACGCGCAAGTCCGCTTTCGGGGCGCCGTCCACATCCGCAAACAACGAGACCGACCCTCCCACACCGGAAGCGCGCAAAGTGTATCGTCCTGGTTCGAGCTGCACATTGACCGGCAACGAGTGAAGCGGCGTGAGGCTTTGCGACATGACCACATGCGGCTGTAACTGCGGGCTTCCCACACAGAACGCCGCGCTGAAATCGACCGGGCGAATCGAGGCGTTCGGTCGAAAGACCACCTCGATGTTGTGATCGAAATTCGTTTTGAAATCGATCTGGCAGGTGTTGCAGTGCGAATCGCCGCGCACATCGGCGAGGTTGCTGTGCCCCTCGGTGATGCCGCGGCACGACGGACATAACAAATCCCAAGACATATCGAGGATACCGGCGCGGGTAGCGCGTAAAAACATTTCAAGCACGGCGCGGCGGTTGGCGCGAAGCGTCCAATGATCGGCTAGCGCGTATGGGCGAATGCGCTGGACCGACAACTCATCGGCGTGATCGAGATACTCTTCGAGGCGGTTCACCAGGTCGGCATTCGCCCCCTGCTTCACCATCGCTTCGCTCTGCGCTTTGAGCCTGCTTCGCCCGCCGGAGCCGAGTCGGTGCGTGTGCGGAAGTTCGATCACCGTCTCGCCGCGGCGGACGATCTCATCGTATTTGCGGAACGCCCGCTCGAAGCGATTCTTCGCCACCACCCCGATTGCAAAGGGGATGCCGACCTGCGCCAGCAAGTTGCTTGTGACGAGGATGGTCTTGTAGGTGATGCGCGTGCCGCCTTCGGGGAGCCGGTCGAAGTTGGCGAACACCCGCATCTCATCCAGCGGACCTTTGCGGTAGCGGCGGGTGATGCCGAACGAATACGGATACGTCCACTCGAACGGCTCCTCCTCCCACTCCACGCGGATGAGCGGGAGTTTCATGCGCGCCAGTTTCGTCCCTTTGATGTTGCTGAGCAGTTCCACCTCGGGCTGACCCGTATCGCGGTTGAAGCGGTTGGTGTCCGCCGCCAGAGACCAGATCGCCTCGGGGGCGGATTGGATATCCCATTGCCAGGTGAAGGTGAATTCTTTTGCCATGCAGGTTGGATGAGTAACGTGCCGTGAATTTTACAGTCTGACGCATAAAAATACCATTGCACTCTCAAGCCAAAATGACAAATCCATTAACAAGGCATTAACTTCTGTGAAATTGGCTTATGGTATAGTTTGATTCAAGAAAATGCCATTGGATGAGCAGGCGGCGCACGTCCGCCGTACAAAACCAGCGAAAAACATTCGTTCTCTTGTCATCGGAATTGATTTAGAGCATGGTGGTTTCGATACGTCCCGCAAAGAGCACACGGGACTACTCGACCACCCAGATAAACTGAAACACATGCCCGAAACCATCCTCGTCGTCGAAGACGAACCCGCGTTACGCGATACCCTTACCTACAACCTGAAAAAAGACGGCTTCACCGTCGAAGCCGTCGGTGACGGGCGGCTCGCGCTCGAATCGGCGCGCAAACTCAACCCCGACCTCATCATCCTCGACATCATGCTCCCCGAAATGGACGGGTTCGAAGTGGCGCGCGTCCTCCGCAAAGAGATGATCG
>CAYPCK010000026.1:0-11379 GCA_964409185.1 uncultured Anaerolinea sp.
TCCGCAATGTGGTTGAACCCGACGGGCGTTTCGTGCAACGTCAAGCCGTAGCGTTTGGCGAGGCGGTCGATCATGCGCGTGGTCGAAACCGTGCGGACGACGGCTCCGCTCCAGCCGCGTTTTTCTACGAGGTACTTCAATGCGAGCGCCATGATTTTATGCGGGTCAACGAACTGCCCACGTTCGTCCATTGCGCCGATACGGTCGGCGTCGCCGTCGGTGACGATGCCGAATGTCCCCATCCCCGCGCTGATGGCGGAGGCGAGCGCGCCGAGGTTTTTGGCGATCGGCTCCGGGTGGATTCCGCCGAAGCCGGGATTCATCTCGCCGCGAATTTCGGAGATTTCACACCCTGTTCCTTGTAAAAACGATTTGATCACGCCCCGACCCGAACCGAACATCGCATCCACCACGAAGCGCTGGGGATGGTCGGCGATGGCGTCGGTGTCGATCAACGTCCGCAGGTGATCGAAGTACGCGGGCAACGGGTTGAACTTTTGAATCAACCCTGCCTCGCGCGCTTTTTTGAAGTCCATCAGGTTGGGTCCGCGAGCCTGTTGTTCGTTGTCGTTGATGTACACCTCGACGCGGCGGCATTGTTCCGGGAGAGCCGAGCCGCCGAACGCGCCCTTGAGTTTGACTCCGTTATAACGCGGCGCGTTGTGCGAGGCGGTGATCATCACACCCGCAACCGCGCGTTGATGTTTGACCGCGTAGGATATGGCGGGCGTCGGCGAATCGGATTGGGCGAGCAGGACGGTGAATCCGTTGGCGGCGAGAACGCGCGCCACTTCCCCGGCGAAGCGGTCCGAGAGGAAACGCGTATCGAACCCGACGACGATTTTTTTGGGGTCGGGCGGCAGACCGCCTTCACTAGGTGTGTACCAATGTTCTGAATCCACCGCATCGGCGATGGCTTGCGCGACAATGCGCAGGTTGTCGAAGGTGAACGAGTCGGAGATCACGGCTCTCCAGCCGTCGGTTCCAAAGTGAATGGGCATGAGGGTTCCTTGAAAAAAGTTTCACCACGAAGGGCACGAAGGAACACAAAGGATTCTTTGTGAGGGGGTTTAATCCTTCGTGTACTTTGTGTCCATTGTGTTTAAAGATTTTATGGCGTCGATGTGATTTCCGGCGTGGGCGAGGGTTGCCAATCTGCGACGGGAGTGGCAGTGACCAGCACCGCTTGAATCATCCAGCCCTCCACGCGCACATCGTTGACGGTGGCGAACACGTGCACCCAGATCACGCCGTTCACATCTTGAAAATCGTTCGGGATGATGGTAACGGTCGCTCCATTGGCGAGTGTGGCAAGCACCTTGCCGCCGGGTGTCTCGCGGATGAACGCGCCGCCTCCCTCCGCCGCGCGAATCTGGGCGATGATGGGAGTGGGTTCGGCTGTGACGGTGGATGTCGCCGTGTCGGCGGGGGGCAGGGTGTTCTGTGTGGTGGGGTTGGGCGTGCGGGATAAGGTTGCAGTGGCAACACCCACGAACACTGTCGGTGACGGAGACCGTGTAGCGGAACTTGTCGAAAGAGCGGACGGCGCCGGCAAAGGCGTGGATGCCCGCTGGGCGAGGGGAACAGGCTCAGGCGTGGAAAGACCCGCCCGCGCTTGAATCCATTGGTCGAAGCCGGTCAGGAACGTCGTGGCGAGCAGGATGGTCACCAGCAGAATTCCCGTGAGCAATGCGCCGCCGATCGTGGTCGGGTAAAAACGCAAAAAGAAAAGCGTGACGATGGCGAAGAACGTCGCCCACGCAAAGTGGACCACGAAGACGAGTAACCCCTGGGGCCAGAGTTCGGCGGTCGTCACGCCGCTCCCCAAACCGAAGCCCGCCGCGCATAACGGCGTGAACAACACAGAGGAGATCAACGCACTGGGGAGGTAGGGCAGGGTCTCGGAACGCACGAACGAAATCGTGAAAATGATCGAGCCGATGGTGAGCGTGACGAAACTGGGCCACCACAAGCGGCTGAGCGTGAAGGCTTCGTTGAAGTTGAGCGGTTCGAAAATGCGCGTGGCGAAACCCGCGAGCAACCCGCTGGCGAAGACGAGAAACGCGCTTAGAAGCAAAGCGGCAAAGGTCTGCGCGAACAGTCGGAACGACCCCGCGATCGTGGCGAGCGACAATCCGATCCACGGGGTGAGCACCGGCGCGACGAGGATGCCGAAGAAGATCAATGCCAGCGAGTTGACGAAATATCCCACCCCGATGATCACGCCCGCCACGAGCGAGAACACGAACAATTCATAAGAGGGATAGGCGCGGCGCGCGAGATGTTCGAACAGGGCGGCGCGCCCCTCTTCGTCAGCGGGGAAGTTCGCGCGGCGCAAGGCGCGGCGGCGGCGCGCGCGCGCAGAGACGAAGTCTGGTTCGGGCTGTGAAGTTGGATCATTGAATTCCATGCGGGTCAATTATACAAGGATAAAAGCGCCGATGGGACATGAGCCTGAGGGACGATGACGTTCATCGCCTCGTTGTGTCGTGATGCCTGTCTCCGTGATTGACAGGTTGTTCGCCTCGTGTATAATTCCCGTCCGCACGCGCGGCTCCGTAGCTCAATGGTAGAGCAGTTGACTCTTAATCAATTGGTTGAGGGTTCGAATCCCCCCGGAGTCACAGAAGCATAAAGCCTCCAAATGTTGGAGGCTTTATGCTTCTGTTTTTTTAGCCTTGTAAAAACCGCTTCGCCGTTTCTGCCAGCATGGCGGTTCCAATCGGAAGGGCGCGTTCATCGAGATCGAATTTGGGATGGTGGAGCAGGTAGTCCTCGTGTCCCGCCTTCTGGGTTCCCAACGTGTACATCGCGCCGGGGGCGTGCTTCATGAACTCGCCGAAGTCCTCCGCGCCGAGGGTCTTTTCGATTTCGCTGACGTTGTTTTCGCCCAGTATCTCCCTGCCGGTCTTTTCGATCATCTCGGATACAAACTCATCGTTGATCATCGGCGGTCCGCCGAAATCGTAGCGGATCTCGTAGTCGCCGCCCAGCGCTTTGACAATATCGAAGGCGCGCTCGATCTCCGCGTGGATTTGCTGATGCACTGCTTCGTTGGTGTATCGAAGTGTGCCGGTTATTTTTACTGTTTCGGGAATCACGTTTTCAGTAAAGCCGCCGCTGATCGAACCGATACTCACCACAGCAGGCTCGAACGGATTGATTCGGCGCGAGATGATCGCGTTCAACGCGATGATGACGTGCGCCATCAAATAGAACGGGTCAACCGTTTTGTCGGGATGCGCTCCATGCCCGCCCTTGCCTTTGATGACCGCATGCCATGAATCGACTCCGCCGGAGCTGGGACCTGCGTTGATGCCGATCGTGCCGACGGGTTTGGACGGGTCCACGTGCTGCGCGATCACGTAATCCACGCCTTCCATCGCCCCTTCCTCTGACATCCGCTGTGCGCCGCTTTTGCCTTCCTCGTCCACCGTCTCTTCGCAGGGCTGGAACAAAAATCGCACGCGCCCCGGCAGTTTTTCTTTGGACAATAACAACGCCGCGCCGAGCGCCATCGCCGTATGCGAGTCATGCCCGCAGGCGTGCATTGCGCCTTTGTTTTGGGATTTGTATTCCACATCGTTCATTTCAAGGATGGGGAGCGCGTCCATGTCCGCGCGGATGGCGACCATCTTTCCGCCTTCGCCGATCTCGGCGACCACGCCGGTCTTGCCGACATTGCGTTTGACTCTGTACCCCATCTTTTCCAACTCATCGGCGACGATCTTCGATGTACGGTGGAGTTCGAATCCGATCTCGGGGTGCATGTGGAAGTCGCGCCGCCATTCGATCAGTTCTTCAGATATTGCGTGTGATTGTTTGAGCATGGGGTGTAACTCCTTGTTGGTATGAAATTGAATGCCTGGGATGAAAGAGTAGACAAGTAGACACGTAAACAGGTTGTATCTCATAACTTGTAACGTATGTACCTGTGTACGTGTTTCCCTGTCTACCTCTTCTTCAGCTTCACCGTCTCTTTTTCCGCTGCCGCAAGGATGCGATCCAACTCAGCCTCCTGTTGCGGCTCCAGCGGCGGGACAACGTGTTCGCGCAAGATTCGTTCGGCTTCGTCGGTGGCGTAATCTGCCATTTGCTTGCGTCCCATTTTTTCCTCCCAAGTATCCCACGAATTGCGTTCAGCGAGTTTGGTTAGCGCCATTTCGCCCGCGCGCAGATGTTTGAGCGTGTGCTTGCTGGCGAGATAATTACGGTTTGTATCCATCACATTGCTGATGATTTCCACCGCGAGATGTTCCGCATCGGCGGATAATCCCTGACGCTGGCGAAGCACGCTTTTTGCCAGTTCGTTATCCAACACCATTTGGGCGAATGAGCCCATCACGCCCGCTTCCATTTCGCCGATGCCCGAGAGTTCGTCCGCGCCAGCCAAAGCGGGGAGCGAGGCGTTGAGTCCGCGCTCGAAGGCGTTCTGCGCGTCGAGGGTGTGCGCGTTGGTGGAGAATCCATATACGTTGACGGCAAACCCATAAAAATGTCCGAGTTGAACCGTAGCGGCGGAGGAGATGCCGAGTTCGACGCCGCCCCAGATGAGTCCTGTGCGAGGTTCGAGCATCCCGAGTCGTCCGCAATAGATCACGCCGCATCCCGGATTAATGAGTTGCGCCAACACGAGAGGCGCGAGCGTCTCCGCGCTTTGTTGCACGAGACTGCCGGTGATGGTCATCGGCGAGGTCGCGCCTCCTGTTGGAGCTGGAAGGTTGGAGTGAATCACGCCCGCGTGCGCCATGTCCATCACCGCTTGCGCGGCGACATCGTGCATGGTCAGCGGGCTGACGGGGGAGAGGGAGAGCGTGAGTTCGCGCGCGGGGATGCCGACCACCGCCGCCATCTCGACCGCGTATTTCGCCTCGTGCCCGAATTGGATGCCGGGTCCTTGCACGGGTTTTGTTGTGTTGGAAAGCATATGACGAAACATGTGCAGAGCCATCATTTCGTTCGGCACATCGGGCGGCGTGAAGAACGGCGTGACGGTGTTGCAGTTGGGGAGCGCGTCGAGCACGCGCGTGGCATTGATGCAGTCTTCCTGCGTGGCGGTGTGACGCGTGCCCGTGCGGGCGTCGAACACATCGCGCGCGCCGCCGAGGTTGTGGAAATACAGGTTGCCGCCTCCGATCTGGTTTTCCGTGCCGTTGCGCCCGCGAATCACCGGGCGTTTGTTTGCCTTTGCCACGCTTTCCATTACGAGATCGGGCGGGAAGCAAACGCGGTTATCTTTGATCGCGCATCCCGCATCGGTGAGTATGTCGAGGCTGGGTTTGTGCGTCCAGATGATGCCGATCTCTTCCATGATGCGCATGGTCGCTTCGTGCATGGCTTGTACGTCTTCGTCAGATAAAAATTTCAGGGGATCCATTATTCTCCTTGGGGAAAGTATACAGGTAGACACGTAGACAGGTAAACACGTGTGTACTTGTGTACCTGTCTACGTGTTTTCCAAAGCCCTTGCCAAAAACGCCACTCTCTTCGACTCCGCATCCAACACGTTCTCGATTTTCAAAAATGCATGGCCTTCATCTTCGTACAACAAAAACTCAACCTCCTTGCCGAGTTCGACAAGTTTATCACGCGCCTCCAGCGAATCCGATGCGGGACAGCGCGGATCATTGCCTCCGCAGATCAATTGCACGGGCGCATTGATTCGATCCAGATAGAAATACGGCGACGCGTTATACCAGCGCTCGTAATTTTCCTTCGGGTCGCCCATGTTTTCGATATTCCAATGTTGCAGGTCTTCGCGCGAATCGTCATGCGATTTGAACCAATTCATGAATGGCACCACCGCCGAACCCGCGCGCCACAACTCGGGGAATTGGGTCAAACACGTCATCGTCAAATAACCGCCGTGACTGCGTCCCGTCACGGCGATTTTGTTTTTCAAAGCAAGTCCTGCGCGAATCAAATACTGTGCGCCCGCCGCGACGTCGCGCGTATCCACGCCGCCCATGTCGAAGCGCGCCGCGTATTGCCACGCGCGCCCGTAACCCGTCGAGCCGCGATAATTCGGCGCAAGCACCGCATATCCGCGGCTGGCAAAATGCGCCATCACAGGATTCCATTCCATCGAATAATGCCAGTTCGGTCCGCCGTGGATCATCACAACTGCGGGGGCGGGTGTTTGCTTTGGGCGAAACAACAATGCGGGGATTTGCACGCCATCCATGGCTTCGTAATAAATTTCTTCCGGCATGATAAATTCTTCACGCGATAATTCTTGCGGCATCGAATTTGTTAATTGGATCGCTTCGCCTGACCCGATATCCATCATCCATAAATCGGATGGTTGACTCGGACTGCTGAACGTCGTCACCATCCGCTTCGAATCGGACGTCAGTTTGATTCCGCTATGGATGCCTTTTCCCACGTGATACCTTTTTACTCCGCCCTCATCCGCAACCATCTCAAGCCAATTGATCGCGCCTATGTTCTGCGTGTAGGCAAATTGGTATCTGAGGAGAGAATCATTTATTTTGCCTGAAAGGATGATTGGTGTTTGCGAATCTCCCTCATTGTTCGTCAGCCAAGTGATTTCTTTTGAATCTATATCATACGATCCAATATCGAACCAATCATTCTTATCCGAATGAAATGCAAGGGTTTTACCATCGGGCGACCAATTTGGGGCGTGGGCGTTAAGTGTCGTGTCACCCTGAGCGTTAGCGAAGGGTCTCTCCTCGCGTGGTAGAGATTCTTCGCCGCTTCGCGGCTCAGAATGACATAGCTGAGCAATTTCTTTTGTTTCCAAGTCAACGATGAAAATCCCGTAATCCTGTCCGTACATTTCGCAGCAGACTGCGAGGTGTTTTCCGCCTGGCGACCATTCCACCTGCCACGCAGGGTGACCTGTATCGAGAATCAATTCCGATTCGCCGCCGGTGGCGGAAATCAGGTACGCGCTGAAGTGTCCGCGCTTGTTGCTGAGGAAGGCGAGTTGCTGTCCATCCGGCGACCAGCAGAAGTTGGGTTGCAGGGTGAGGGCAGGCGTCAGATCGGTGTGTTGTCCAGATTCGAAATCATGAACGATGAGATGATAACTTTCACTGCCATCTATATCGAGCGCATAAGCGAGTCGTGTGCCATCGGGCGAGTAGCGCGGGTTGAATTTGCCTCCGAGGCCAGATGTGAGGGGTGTGGCGTTGCCCTCACCCCTAGCCCCTCTCCCGAAGGGAGAGGGGGATGCGCTCACCTCATAAATTTGCCATTCGCCCGTTTTGTTCCATGCGAAGGCGATTTTGGAATCGTCGGGAGAAATATCGAAGAGCGAGTCAACATGCGGGGCGCGGAGGAGGTCGGCGAGGTTGAGCATGATTGATGTGGAGCGAGATACTATCTCGCTCTACGCGGGTTGGGCTTCTTCAGTGGCAGGCAACGCCTCCATGCCAGCCTTCCGGGCGAGGTCAAGCATGAAGGCGTGGAGCGCTTTCTCTTTAGCCTCATCAAGCGTCGGCTTGGTGTACGAGGCGAGCAGTTGGTTCACGATTATTTTTGCGCGTTCGAAAGCGTCCATCGCGCCGGCGTTCTTCCAGTCTCGCATCGAATCGCGGTCAATGACGTTGCTGGGCAGGTGCTGTTCTTTGCGGAACAGTTGCATTGTGATCTTTTGTTTGAGGAAATCGCCGCCTTTGAAGTTGATATTGTCGTCGTAAAAACCCGTGGCGAGCGTTTCGGTGTGAAGTTGCACGCCCTCGATCATGCGTTTCGCCATGGCGATGCCTTCCGCGTCAATGACGAGTTTTTCCGCGCTGTGGCACGAGAGAAAATCCAACATGCCGGACCCCGAGATCATGTTGATGCCGCTCAGCGCGCCGATCATGGCGGTGATGCCGCTTTCGAGTCCCGCTTGCGCGTCCACTAGTTTTGAATCGGTCGCGCCGAGGTAGGTGTGCGTGGGCATGTGGAGCGACTTGGCGACTTGCGCGTACGAACAATCAAGCATGGCGGTTTCCACCGCGCCCATGGGGGTCGCGCCCTTTTTCATGTCGAAGATGCACGCCGCGCCGCCCCAAACGACGGGCGAGCCCGCTTTCGCCAGTTGATGAATCGTGATGCCCGCCAGACATTCCGCGGTGTGCTGCGTGACCGCGCCGAGCAACGTGACCGGCGCCGCCGCGCCGGCGAGCGGAACCGAAACGATTTCCGCGGGGATGCCCGCGCGCGCCAGCGCGATCAGGTTTCCCGATGCGAAGTTGCTCCAAATGAGAGGGGGAGCCGGGCACACGTCGAAGATGGCGCGCGGTTTTTCGCGCGCGGCTTCCTGACTGCCTGCCAATAATGCGAGCATGTCAATCATCTCTGCGACGGTCTTGTTGGTGAATGCACCGGTGACAATCGGTTTTTTGGAATACAGCAACGCGAGATATAAACGATACGAATCTTGAATCTGTTGCGGCACATCGTGGCAGATCACCGCCGTGGATTGCGCGTCGTATTGCGGAAGTTGCTCGGCTACTTTTATTAATTTGATGAGGTGGGGAGTTTCTGTTGTATCATGTTCAAGAGTTTCGGGGTTGAGCATGGCAATGCCAGATGAACCAGGGTCAAAGTGGACGGCATCGCCTCCATATTTAACCGTGGGGTTGCCATCGGCATCGTAGAGATAAAACTCGCGCGGCGCGGATTCGAGCGCCTTGCGGACGATCTGCTCCGGGATGTGGACAACGTTCGTTTCCGAATCCACCTGCGCGCCTGCCGCGGCAAGGAGTTCTCGCGCTTCATCATTGTTGACTTTGACGCCGGGCTTTAGCAGGAGTTGATGGGCTTCATCTAAGATGCGCTCGATGATGTCTTCGGTGAGGAGGATGAGTTTGGGTTGCATGACTTACCTCTTTTCTAAGCACGAAAGACACAACGGTCACAAAGTTTAATCGTGTGATGGCTTGATTGTCTCTCCACTGGAGAGGCTGCTTATAGCTCTCGAAAAACTTTGCCGACCAAGATAAATTTTCCGTCATGCCCGCCCGACGATGAACCGTCGGGCTATTGCTACAAAGCCTGCTAAAGCGGACTCGTTATTTGCTCATGGAAAATCAACAAACCCTTAATGCACTTAAACCTTAGTGCCCTTCGTGTCCTTTGTGTTGAAAAGAATCATTCTTTTCCAACCAATTTCTTTGCCAATTGCACCGCGCCGACCGCGTCTTCGGCTGTGCCGTCGGCTTTGATCTTCTCCGCCCAGTCTTTGGTGATCGGCGCGCCGCCGACCATCACTTTGATGCGAGGTCGCAGACCTTCTTTATCCAGTTCTTCGATGACTTCTTTCTGGCGAATCATCGTCGTGGTCAACAACGCGCTCATGCCGATGAGTTGCGCGTCGATCTCAAGCGCTTTGCCGATGATCTTGTCGGCGGGTTGATCCACACCGAGGTCGGTCACTTCAAACCCCGAAGCGGAAAGCATCGTGCCGACGAGCGTTTTGCCGATCTCGTGAATGTCGCCTTCGACGGTGGCAAGCACCACGCGTCCCATCACTTCTCGCGCCTCGCCGAGTTTGAGCAATTCGGGCTCCAGCACAGCCACGGCGGCTTTCATCGCTTCGCCCGCCATCACCAATTCGGGCAAAAAGGCTTCGCCCGCGCCGAACTGGTCGCCGATGTAATTCACGCCGACGACGAATCCTTTTGTAATAGTATCCAGCGGATGCATATTCAGCTCGACGGATTTCTGCGCGAGTTCGATCGCGGTTTCCTTTTCGCCTTCGATGATGCTCTGCGCCATTTGTTTGTATAGTTCTTCCGACATAAAAATCTCCTTGATATAAATTCGCTTTTGTGTGAGTTTGCCGCCTTATGATTTGACCGCCGACCACAGACCGCCGCAGTGCTTTGAGTCTGTCGTCCGCTGTCCGCGGGCTTTACTTATTTTTCTTCAACAACGACAACACCTGTTCTTCTTTTTCCCGTAACAGTTCAGCGGGTATCGGAGGGTCCAAATACTTCTCCAGCCACTTGCCTGATTCCATCACATGCTCAACCGAATACAACGCGGCTTTCAGCCCGTCGCGTTTTTTGAGCGCGTTCACGATCAACGCGTGCTCGTCGTGCATGTCGCTCATACTGCCCGCAAGGATTTCGGGCTTGCGAAAGATCGCTTCGTACAAGATCCAATCGGGAAAGGCGTTCGAGACGATGCCGTACAATTTGACGAGCAGTTCGTTCTTTGTGATATCCGCGATCGCGGCGTGGAATTCCCGGCTCAACTTCCGCGCCACCGACATTTCCTTCAGCGAGTCGTGTTTCTTCATCTCGGCAATCGTTCGTTCCAGACTGGCGACCTGCTCCGCCGTGATGTTCTTTGCCGCCTCCTGGGCGATGACCACTTCGAGGACGAGCCGCAAGCCGTACGCTTCGACCACATCCTTCATCACGATCTCGCGCACGCGCACGCCGCGATACGGCACCCGTTCCGCCAGCCCCGCCGAGACGAGCAGATCGAGTCCTTCGCGGACGGGGGTCATGCTCACGCCGAGTTGTGTGGCGATCTCATCCTGCCGCAGCCATTCGCCGGGCTTGTACTTTCCCGAGACGATCTTGTCGTGCAGGACGTCGAAGATGTCCTCTTTGAGTGGCCGTTTCTGAATGAACTCGTTTTCTTCGATTAGGGTGGAATGGCTAGCCATCTGCCTCCTTCAAGGTGGGCAGATTATAAATTATATATAATTTTGTGTACAGGAAGGTTTGGGAGGAGAGAGGTTACACCCTACTTTTGGCAATCGCAAGAAATAAGAATGTCGGTGAAGTGGTCTTTTGAGATGGCAGATTCTTGAATATCTCACAATCCGATATCTGATCGGAGTTCCCTCAAATTTCGTTCGGCCGCGTAAAGGTCGCCAACTAAATAAGTCGCGATATGTCTGTATCGGTCTTTATAGTCTGAAAATGAACGCACAACTTGATTGTATTTTTGATTTTCGTCTGAGATAACATATAGTCTTGTGTTTGCGTAATCAATCAGAGTTGCAAGGCGTCCAACGCCCGACCATGTTCCTGTTGAGAGTTCAACTTCAAATGCGTATTCTGGAATAAATTTTGTGTCTTTTTCTCGGAACCAGAGAACATCTATTTGCCTTAAAAGGTCGTAATCAGAAAACTGTAGTTTTGGGCAGGTATCTAATGTTGCAATTTGCCCCAAAGGTAACCCGTTGAAAACCTTCGATTTATTTGGACAAAAAGTTTGATAGCCGCGGATATTTCCAATTTCAAGTAATCGTCCCTGTAAAACTGAATGGTAGCTTTCCTCGGCAGTTGATTTAACTTTGCTTGCTGGAGATGTAAGTAGGCTCCATGAGTTTACATACTCAGTGCACTCCACTCGATTGTTCCTTCCGTTCAAAATTAGCCGTAGATTGCCATCTATATTTAT
>CAYPCK010000026.1:11389-11694 GCA_964409185.1 uncultured Anaerolinea sp.
TCACCGTTTCTGTCATGGCTAATATTGGGAAGATGGCTTATTAAGAATGATGATGGAAGAATCAAAGAATTATCTAACGAGCCGCAAATAAATACGATAAATGAATTCTCAAGATTGGCTATTTCCTCAGCGGTAATATAGTTTAGCCCAAAGAAATACTTACCGTTTCTTCCCAAATTCGATGCGCGAATCAGGAAGTTTGCATTGGGAATGCTGTATGCACGTGCACGCAAGACTTTTATCGGATCAACATCAGGGGCTACTTCCCTGAGTTTTTCAATAAATTTATCTGCGAGCGATTCTGT
>CAYPCK010000027.1:0-5089 GCA_964409185.1 uncultured Anaerolinea sp.
TTCCTAGGCTGTTTTTCCTCGAGCAGGGTCTGCGTGAACTTCTTGCCGAAGGAGCCCGTCCCGCCCGTAATGAGTACGACATGATTTTTCCAGTCCATAAATACCTCTCAATTTCATACGGTGGTCGAGTAGTTCCGAGCGATAGCGAGGAACGTATCGAGACCACACCACTTGAATTCATTCCTACTTCTAATTTCTTACTTGCCTGTCATTGGTGGTCTCGATACGGGCTTCGCCCTACTCGACCACCGATAATTACTTCTTAATCACAATCAACGGATACTGCCCGTTCTCGGCAAAGAATTTCGGGAAGACTGCTTCGAGCCAAAACACCAACCGCAACAACGCGCGCCCACCAAAGGGGCGGATGAACCATCGCATGATGCGCGTGCTCATGCTTCGCCACGGTTTGATCTCTATGGTCATCTGCGAGCCGATCTCGCGCCTGAGCCATTCGGGAGTCATTTTTTGCACGAAGGTCCCGGCGGGGTCTTCTTCATTCAGCCATTCTTTTTTCTTCTTTTCAGAACGACCTGAAAGTTTACGCATGAGACCGATCAACGGCTCTGCGAGGCGACTGAGGAACGGGTCATGCCAGCCATTGACGATTGCCGCCGTCCTTCCGCGTGCCAGCGCCCTGTGAATTTCTCTGTATGCGTTGGCGTGTTCGGTCAGAGCGAGATGATGAATGGCGTGCATCGAGACCGCGCCGTCGAATGCATCCGCTTTGAAAGGCAAATTGGCAAGGTCGCCGACGACGAACAGTCCGTGCTCGCCGATGCGTGTCCGCGCTTCGCGCAACGCTTGGATGGAAATATCGAGGCAGACACGCTTTTCGTATCCGCGCGAATACTCGAAATATTCATCGTACTGGACAGGACCCGAACCCGCGTCGAGGAGAAGTTTGCCAGTGGGAATCAATCCATTCAACACGCGCAGGCGCGTCTTATGGATGTATTCGCGCGAGACCGGGCGCAGGTCTTCGTAGCGGGCGTTCTGGTAATTCCCGTCCTCTTCCTGTTGCCAGCCGATCTCGTCGTAAAACTCACGGACTTTTTGTTTGGTTTCGTTTGTCATAATTTGTATGTGTCACTCTGAGCCGCTGTAAGCGGCGAAGAGTCTCCTCACAACGTAAGAGATTCTTCGCTTCGCTCAGAATGACCCGCCTTAAGTTTTCCACGTAAACGGCTCGCCGACCAAAAACTTGAACGTATCGCCGAAGTGACTCATGCCTTCATCGCTCAACACGTTGTTCAGGGGCCACACATCGAGATCGTCCCAAAAATTCATCAGCCGCCACGGGAACGGACGCGGGTATTCGAAGAAAAAACGATACGCGTAATTCCATGCTTTCGCCACCTGTTCATCACTCAAACGATGCGCGGGCAAGTCGGTCAACACGTCTTCGAGCGTGGAGAAATATTCGTCGTAAGTCGTTGGATCAATTGTGAAGCCGCGGCCGCGATAATGAGTCTGCCCGCACGAGATGACCGGGATGCCGTTCATCGCCGTCTCGACGCCGACCGTGGTTGTGTACGCCAACCCGAGATCTGCAATTTCGATCAAGTCGTAGGTGTTGACATTGTCCAACGCGCCGATGACGTGAATGTGGCTGGGGAGTTCGGGCAACGCTTCGCGCACGACGGTTCCCATGGATTTCGCCTGCGGGACGATCTTCTCTCCCGGATGGATTCGGACAACCAACTGTACATCGCTTCGTTTGGCAAAATACTGGACGGTCTTTGTGATCCACTCGCTCATGGATTCGGCGAAGATGTTTCGCCCCAACGTGAGGCTGTCGCCCAACACATTCGCGGCGAGCAAGACAACGGGGCGGTGATCCAAGCCCAAGACTTGGCGTGTCTCTTCCGCGCCTTGCGCTGAGACGTATTGCCACAGCCGCTTTGATTTTCCCCAAACACGAGCGCCGCGTCGCGCGTTCTCCAAATCGGCGAGGCGTTCGTACATTTCATCGGTCATCGGCAATTTGCAACGCGCTTCGACGAGATAATCCGTGTCCTGCCGCATGATGGAGGTGTTCTGTGCCAGCCAGATCTGTTCGCGCTGGTCGTTGAATTCGAAGGTCACAGCAGGGATGTGCAAGTGACGCGCCACGCGGAAGACAATTCCCATTTCGAGGATCAAGCCGTTGGGAACGAGAACGACATCGGGCTTGTTGACTTGCATCAATTCGAGCGCGGCGAGGGCGGCGAAGGTGTTGCGTTTGATACGAAGGTCGTAGATGGCTTTGTCGCCCGCATTGGACATATCCACTTCTTCGCGCATGAGCGTGTACTGCGCGTCCCAGAGGGAAACTTCTTCGATGTCCGCTTGGAGAGAGGCTGGGATGGCAGAGGCAGGTCGAAGGTCCAGAAAAGAAACGTGATGAACGAAAGAGGAAAGAGGAAAGAGGGCGTCGCGGGTGTGTAAGGCTCGCTGGCGTTGAGTCAGTTTATCCACCTCTTTGTGCCATTCCGAATAGGGAAGAGTCAACAGGGTGACTTTGTGTCCCAGCCCCGCGAGCGCGAGAGAAATGTACGCGGCTTGTTCGATCCAGTAGTGAAGCGTGGCGAAGAAGAGAATCTTTTTGCCGGGTTGGGATTTTTCAATAAAGGACTTTGCCTGTGCAACACCCTGTGGTAATGATTTTTGCAGGCGCGAAAGATTAAAGTGATCTTTGCGGGCGCGACCCTTTTGCCGAAGCGAATAATCGAGTTCGGCGGCAAGGGGCAGTTCGCCAAGAAAGTTGCGGAGGGAATTTTTATTTAACATATTTTATCGGTGGTCGAGTTGTGGCGCGTGATCGTCGCGCCACGTATCGAGACCACAGGTTTTCAAAAGTATTTTTGTATCAAGGATTGCATTTGCTTACTGCTGGTTTCGATACGCGACGCCAACGAACGGCGTCGCTACTCAACCAGCGAGGGCTAATCAACTTTTTCTATCTTCCAATTCAAGCGCGGGCGGATGGGACCCTGCCGAAGTTCGGGCCATTGCGTGCCGGGCGCGCCGGAAATATCCACGTTGAACGAGATGGCATTTTCATCCATGAAGTAACGCTTCACGCCAAACGAACTCGCGTTGACGCCGAGATAGTAACGACCCTCGTTGAAAAAATCGGCGGGGATTTCACAGCGGCTGACATAACGCCCCGCCGCGCGCGCGCCGAACTGCTCGAACTGTTTCGCATCGTCGGTATCGAACGCGGTGAACACATATTCACCGCGCATGGTGTTGAGGTACATGCCCACGCGCAGTCCAGTGACCGGCGCGTCAAGCTGATATTCAAACTCAATCGTGACGGGTTCCGTCGAGCGGACAGTGTCCACCACCTTGCCGCTTCTTTCCTTCAGTCGAATTGCTACAGGCGTGAAAGGCGCGCTCGCCACGGACACTTCGTCCTCCTCCCAAACGCGCTCGCCCGATTCGGCTTGACCCGACGCAAGATAAAAATCCACCGCCTCAGGCGTAGGCGCGCGCTTGATGAGTTGTCCTTTTTTCAGAACAATGGCTTCTTGGGTCAAACGGAGAATCGCGGACATGTTATGACTCACGAACAACACCGTGCGTCCCTGTTGCGCCACATCGTTCATCTTGCCGAGACACTTCTTTTGAAACTCCGCGTCGCCGACAGCGAGGACTTCATCCACGACGAGGATCTCCGGTTCGAGGTGCGCGGCGACGGCAAACGCCAGCCGCAAATACATGCCCGATGAATATCGTTTGACGGGCGTATCAATGAACTGGCCGACCTCGGAGAATTCGACCATCTCATCGAACTTTTTATCGATCTCGCCGCGCTTCATTCCCAAGATCGCGCCGTTCATGTAGATGTTTTCGCGCCCGGTCAATTCGGGGTGGAAGCCCGTCCCCACTTCAAGGAGTGAACCGACGCGCCCGCGCACGGAAACGGTCCCCGTCGTCGGTTCGGTTACGCGTGAGAGAATCTTCAGCAATGTGCTTTTCCCCGCGCCGTTGCGCCCGACGATGCCAAGCACTTTGCCCTCATCGAGATCGAACGACACATCCTTCAATGCCCAGACGAAGTTTTGATTCATCTTGCGGTCTGAACGACCCACAAGCGCTTTTGCCAATCGCACCGGCGCGTAGACTGTATCCACGAGCACGTCGCGGAGCATGTTGTAGCGGAATTTGGTTTCCGCCGCGCCGATCTGGTATCGTTTGCCGAGGTTGTGAACGCTGATCGCTGTTGTCATGGGTATCAGGTATCAAGTATCAGATGTCAGGTTATTTCGTAAGCGAGCGCTTAAATCCACCAATGAGGGCTTTTGCTTTTCTTGCTTGTTCATAATGTATATCAAACTCGGTTTGGTCAACATATTCCACATCCAAGGCCGCGTAAAGAAGAGACTGCACTTCCCACCGCTGAGCGCCTCGCAATGCCAAGAAATCGGGCAAATTCAACTTTAGACTCACAATCGAATCCCTCTGCAATATTGTTCATCACCGAAACAGCAGCGCGCCTAACCTGATCTCTCATTCCAAAATCTTTTGAAAATCTATCCTTGTTAGTTAATTGATAAACCATTCTTACCAGAGTCCTTGCTTCCTGCCATGCTTGAATATCTTCAAATCTTTGAATCATTGGCATAATTACCTCCAAGTTAGAAACCCGACACGTGACACCTGATACTTGACACTTAAATTGTGTCGGCAAAAGTTTTTTCCATACTGCGGAAATAAAACAAGCCAGTGATCAATATCAATATTGAAATACCTGTCGAGACCCACAAAGTGATGCCGGGTCCCGTCCCTGTGCCGAGCAATGCCCAACGGAAACCATCTACCACGCCTGCCATTGGGTTGAGGTAATAGAGATACTGCCACTTCCCTGTGATGATTTCGGAGGAGTAGGCGATGGGGGTGACGAACAGCCAAAAGCGGGTCAGAAACGGGAGGGCTTGATTCACATCCCGGTAGCGGACGTTGATCGCCGAGAGCCATAACGCCACGCCGAGCGCGGTCACGATGGCGAGCAGGATGAACAGCGGGAGAGTCCACAGCAGGTTGTAGGCGGGCGAGATGCGATAGTAAAACATCAAGCCGATCAGGATGACGAAGGCGATGA
>CAYPCK010000027.1:5099-11614 GCA_964409185.1 uncultured Anaerolinea sp.
CCGCAAAGACCGACGACATCGGCAGGATGAGGCGCGGGAAATAAATTTTCGTCACCATGTTGTTGTGCGCGACGAGCGAGCGACTGCCTTGATTGAGCGCCACTTCGAAGAGACCCCACGGCAATAGCGCGGCAAACGAAAAGACGGGATAGGGAATGCCATCCGTTGCCACTTTTGCCACAGAACCGAATACGAATGTAAATACCAGCATCGTCATCACGGGTTGGATCACCGCCCACGCCATGCCGAGCAATGTCTGTTTGTATTTCACCTTCACATCGCGCCACACCATGAAGAAAACAAGTTCGCGGTAAATCCACAAATCGCGCAAATTGAGCGCGGCAAGTCCCTTGGTGGGTTTGATGTAGATGGTGCTGGGCTGATGTTTTACGATTTCAGACATGATTTCTTTCGTTGAAAGGCAGAGGTTGAAGGTAGAAAGTTGAAAGTAGAAAACCTGCAATCTTTGACCTTAAACCTTCGACCTGTTGGCTTTGAACCACTCGATCGTGCGCCGCATTCCCTCCTCAAAGGGGACTTGCGCGCTCCAACCGAAATATTCCTTCGCTCGGTTGACGTCCAGCGCGCGGCGGGGCTGACCGTTCGGCTTGTCCGTCTGCCAGACGATTTTGCCGGTGAAGCCGGTCATCTTGGCGGTCATCTCCACTAGGTTTTTGATGGAAATTTCATATCCCGAACCAAGGTTTACAGGTTCCGAGCCGTTGTATTTTTCCGCGGCGGTGACAATGCCATCCGCGGCATCTTCCACGTAGAGGAATTCGCGCGTCGGCGAACCGTCGCCCCACGCCGGAATCTCCTTGTCGCCGCGTTCCTGCGCTTCGACGGTTTTGCGAATCAATGCAGGGATGACGTGCGATGTCTCGAGGTCAAAATTGTCGCGCGGACCGAACAGATTCACCGGCATCAGATAGATCGAGTTGTATCCGTATTGCTGGCGATATGCCTGCGACTGCACGAGTAACATTTTCTTTGCCAAGCCGTAGGGAGCGTTGGTCTCTTCGGGGTAGCCGTTCCACAGGTCTTCTTCCTTGAAAGGAATTGGCGTGAATTTCGGATATGAACAGATCGAACCCACTGCGACGAACTTTTCGATTCCTTTTTGCCAAGCCTGGTGCAACAACGGCACGCCCATCATCAAGTTATCGTAGAAAAATTCGGCGGGACGTCCCATGTTGGCGCCGATCCCGCCCGCCAGCGCGGCGAGGTGGATGACCATGTTGGCTTTGAAATCGCCCAAAACGCGGGCAATGCCTTCGGATTTTCGCAAATCATATTGTGAACTGCGCGGAACAAATATTTCTCCAACGCCGCGTTCCCTCAATTTTTCGACAACAAAGGAACCTAGAAATCCCGAGCCGCCTGTAACAATAACTCTTTTGCTCTTCCAAAAATTTTCAGACATTCATATTCTCCAAGTTATTGCACGATGAATTGGGCATTGCGATAGCGCGTATCAGTCGGGTTTTGAATTAAACCCGTCTTCAACGCAAACAATAATTCACGGATGCCATCGTCCACATCGAGGGTGGTATCAAAACCCAATACGTTCTTGATCTTGGCGAACGACACGGTAATGTCGCGCATATCGCCGCCGAAGGTCAGGTCTTTGTATTCGATCTCCACTTCAGGCATGCGCTTGCGAACCAGCGCGACAATCTCGTCCTTTGAGTAGTTGCCGTTGTCGGTGCCGAGGTTGAAGACCTGCCCGCGAATCTTGGATTGCTCGGCTTCGAGCCCCATGATGACGCCGCGCGCCACATCGCGGATGTGGACGAACGAACGGGAGTAGCCGCGCTGGTAAATGATGAGTACGCGCTTTGTAAACGCCTCCAGCACGAATTGATTCACGATCAAGTCAAAGCGCGTGCGAGGGGATAAACCGTACAGCGTGGCAAAACGGAATAGCAATGGCGCGGTTGGCGAATCTTTTTGACTGAGTAAAAATTCCTCCGAGGCGATCTTAGTCTCGGCGTACAACGATTGCGGATTCAATGGCGACTCTTCGGTGACGGGTTTGCCGTCGGGGCTCAAGCCATAGTTGCTGTATGTGGACGCGAACACGAATCGCTCCGCGCCCAGATCCGCCGCCTGCTCGAAAACAAGTTTTGTGGAATCAACATTGTATTTCCACGCCACTTGCTTTCCCACCGCCTGACAAGCGGGAAATCCAACAATCGCCGCGAGATGAATCACGGCATCGGGTTTTTGCCAATCGTCTTTGAGCGCGTCTTTCACGGCGCGCGGTTCGGTGACATCGGTCTTCACAAAATGAAAATTGGGATGATGCAAAAACGGGACAATCGCCTCGCCGCCGAAGAGCAGCGAGTCGAGGACGGTGACGCGGTACCCAAGCCGGAGCAGTTCGGAGGTCAGGAGCGAACCGATGTATCCCGCGCCGCCGGTGATCAAGATATGTTTCATGAGTTCACATCCATGTTGAGAGTTACCTTGAATCCATCCACCTGAATCGTCGGGACATTTTTATCGGTTACGATGGCAATGCCCTGTTCGATGCAGGTCAGTTTGCACACATCCACCACATCGCCCTTGCCCACAAGGCGCACGCGATCATAACCAGCCGCGCGGACTTTCGCGAGATGCTCTTTCACACGCTGGCGCGTTTTGCGATAGATCGAAAACGAACGCTCGACATAATCCACCGCGAGGCGGGCGCGCAGGGCGATGCCTTCGGGCGTGATGATGTAACGCAGTTTCTTGCGCTCGGCGCGCAGGGCTTTGACATAGCCCTTGGCGATGAGGCGTTTGAGGTGCCAGTTGACCGTTCCGACCGCAACGCCCAGTTGGGTCGCCAGCGTGGACTGATTCACATCCGGATCGTTTTCGATGTTCTCGAGGAGGGTGAGCTCGCGCAGTTCTTCGTTTGTGGTTTCCATGGGTTCAAAATTCAGTGACTGAATTATAACCGAGAAAAGGCGGCTGTCAAACGAGGGAATTCACACTGCCGTGGATCAATTCGACTCAGGGAACGGGCACGCCATTTCAGGGATGGGTTCGCGCATGAAAAGACTTGTTGACTCCCCCACGAGGAGCACCGCCAACGCCTCCACATCGCCAAAATCGTTGACGCACCCCAGCACCATCACCTCCGCGCCGCCGGGGAAATTGAAGTCGGACGATGAAATCGGCAGGATCACATTCATCGCTTCGGAACCGACGAGATAGAAGACCAAGCGCGAGTATGGGCGCGGTTTGTAGGCGGGCCAGAAGTGATTGACGGGACCGGACCCGGCTTCCAAATAATACGGGTAGATCGCCTGACCATGAGCGAGTTTCGCGCGGCTGTCTTGCAGGACCGCGTTCACATCGTTTTCCCCAATTGACCGGTCGAATGCCTGCGTCATGCGGAGGTATTCCTGCGCTAATTGGTCTTCGGATTGCGCCGGGTATCGGGTGGAAAACAATAGATTCCCGTAGGTGACCGCCGCGCCGATCGAGAGGAAAAAGATTGCGAAGCATGCCGCACGCATCCATGAGGCGGGCGCTTTCTTCATTGTTTGACTTTCGGTTTGCGATGAAACATCTTGCGGGGCGCGATTCACGATAAAGCCGACGATGTGCGAGAGTTGAACCAGCCCGATGGAGTAGTAGACGAGGGTGATCCAATCCGAAGGGAGGATGAAGCGCCAGCCTGAGATCCTTCCAATGGAAACGCTGGCTGTGTATCCCACACCGATCAACAATGGAACAAGGGCGATGGCTTTGCGTTTATTCCACGCCGCGCCAAATCCCAGCGCAAGCAGGGCAAAGTTGATTCCCAACAGCGCCCAACCTTGAAACGATAACTCTCCGAACCACGCTCCCCAGAACGGCTCCGCGGTCACGTATGCCCGCAGGCTCTCGATGCGGAAGGAATGCGGCAGGTAGATGTAACTGAAGATCGTGTTGTGAAAGAAATGAGCCGAGACGAACCGCGCCACCTCGCCGGGCTGTTGAAGCGCAAATTCCAACACCTGTCTGTTCTGCGCATCGGACTGCGCCAGCGTCTGTTCGGAAACTTCGGTGGTAAACGCCGCGGGGTTGGCAAGGCGAGGCGTTAGGCTGTACAAGCCAGCCATGTTCGCGCTGTAGGGCGAGACCGGGCTTTGCAAGCCGACCCTGCCGGTGGTTTCGTAAATCCGCCAGAGCCAGGGGATTAAGACCAGCGCAACCCCCGCGGCGAACAAGCCCGCGCGTCCCCAGCGCTGGCGGGAACTTGCGGACTTGAACAGAAAAATGACAACCGCGAGGATCGGGAACAACAGAATCGGATGTCCGCGCGTGAGGGTCAACAACCCGAGCACGCCGCCGATCATCAGCGGATCAACCCGGCGTTCGTCTGGTCGCTCGAACCAGCGGAGTACCAACCAGACAAGGAGGACGACCAGCCCCATCGAAAACACGTCGCTCAACAGCAACTTTAGATGAGAAACTTGAATGACATTCGACAGCGCGATCGAGTTTTGTTCGCGCAGGATCACAAGCAGACCGGCGAGGACGCCCGCCGCGCGATTCCCAAGGAGGCTCACAAGCGAATACACCAACACGGGAATAACAGCAAGAATCGCAATTTGCAAAAAGACCAGCAGTGCGTAATTCTCTCCCGCCAAAAGATGGAGCGCCGCCAAAAAGAACGAGTACAACGGCTTGACCCAGAAATCGTTGGGCAATGCCGTGCCCATCAGGAATTCATGCGCGGCAGTGTCGTAGAGAATCGCGTCGCCGAACGGATACTCCTGAAAATTCGGAGGCGCAGGCTCAAGGATGTTGTAGGATGCCCGCGCGGGCTGGCTCCACCAAAGAAAGACAGCCAACGCCCACAAAATAATGCCCGCAAAAAGATTCAGCCTCCCATGGTTCGATTCTCCAACGCGAACGGCAAGGACATTGAACAACACGGCAGCGCTGAATGCAACGATCACCTGTGAGAACAACAACGGGACGCCCGCTCCCTGCCAGTAGATTGTGTCCGGGGCGAGTCCAATTTTGGTAAATGCGATGAAGGCGGCGAGAAGAGCAAGCAGAAGAACCGCCACCCGCGCAGGGAGCAGGGTTTCGCGATAAACCCGAAGGACGCCCGAATCAATTCCTCTCAGATAAATGAACGCGACCATAAATTGAAACGCGACAAGCGCAAACCACGCCAGCATCGGGTACAAACGCTCGCGATATGACGCGAACGCGTCCAGTTTCTGCTTGGAGGCGAAGATTAGAAAAAAGGTTAATCCAGCAATGGCGAGCAAGATCCAGAATGATTCTTCTCTATTCCAATGACGAGCAACGAAATTTCCCACGCGCCAGTTTGACCGGAAGGTTGCCGCAAGAAAAAACAGAATTGCCAGCAAGGATAAAAACACAACCAGCAACAGCATCAGCCGCAATGCAGAATATTGAAGAAAAACAACCGACTCCGCTTCGCTCGGCGCGGTGAGATACGCCCAAAGCGCGAACATCCCTTCGATGAACGCAAAGGACAGGCTTAGCCGCAGGATGGTTATTTTTCGCCGCGAGGGTATCGTTGAATCCATTGCGAATCTTTGAATGATAAAATGTTACCATACTCAAAAAGCCGATATGAAAACATCCACATCCTTCGATGCTTCAGGCACCGCATACCAGCAGTCCCGCATCTCCCACTGGGACGCGATCGCGCGCAAACGCGACGTCTGGCGCGGCATGGGCAAATGGTATCACCAGCGGCTGGCAGAGATCTACCGCTTCCACGTCCCGCCGAACTCGCGCGTGCTCGAACTCGGCTGCGCGGATGGGCGATTGCTTGCCGCGTTGAATCCTGCCCGCGGCGTTGGCGTGGATTTCTCTCCGGAGATGATCCGCCGCGCAAAGTCAAAACATCCCGCCCTCGAATTTATCCAAGCCGACGCGCACGATCTCGCCGCGCTCGACGAAACATTCGATATCATCATCCTCTCCGACCTCGTCAACGATCTGTGGGACGTACAGCGCGTGTTCGAGCAGATCAAAAAACTTTGCACGCCGCGCACGCGGATCCTGCTCAATTTTTACAGCAGGCTGTGGCAGTTGCCTCTCAGCCTCGCGCAATCGCTCGGTCTCGCCACGTCCAACCTCTATCAAAACTGGTTGACGCGCGAAGACCTCCGTGTATTGCTTCGGCTTGCAGGGTTCGAGCCGGTGAAGATCACGCAGGAGATTTTGTTTCCTCTGCCGCTGGGCGGGCTGGCGAATAAATTTCTCGTGCGGCTTTCGCCCCTGCATCACCTCGCCCTGTCGAACTTCGTCATTGCGCGCCCAGCCCCCCAACGCGCGCCAGAGCCGAAGGTGTCGGTCATCGTTCCCGCGCGGAATGAAGCGGGCAACATCAAATCCATTTTCGAGCGGACTCCCAAAATGGGACGCGAGACCGAGCTCGTCTTTGTCGAGGGACACTCCAAGGACGACACGTACGCGGCGATCCAGCGCGAAGCGGAAGCGCATCCCTCCACCCCCAGCCTGATTCTCCAACAAACCGGCATCGGCAA
>CAYPCK010000028.1:0-11517 GCA_964409185.1 uncultured Anaerolinea sp.
ACCGAGTATGTTAAAAGGGCTTATTGGAAGGAAGATCGGCATGACCCAGATCTTCGATGAACAAGGCGTCGCATTTCCCGTGACGATCATCGAAGCTGGGCCATGTTACGTTACGCAGGTCCGCACACAGGATCGGGAGGGGTATGCGGCGGTTCAAGTTGGATTCGAGGAAATTCACCCCAAAAAGTTGACGGCTGGCGCGCTCGGACATTTGAAATCGAACGACCTGCCTCCGCTTCGCTTTTTGCGTGAGTTCCGTTCGAAAGAAGCCGCCGCGATTGGCGAAAAACTGACGGTGGATGTGTTCAAGGTCGGTGAAAAGGTGGATGTGGTCGGCACCAGCAAAGGCAAGGGATTTGCCGGAGCGGTCAAACGCCACCACTTCGGCGGCGGCAAGAAGACGCACGGTCAATCCGACCGTCATCGTGCGCCCGGCTCGCGTTCATCGGGCACCACGCCCGGGCGGGTGTTCAAAAACTCGCGCGGCGCCGGTCACATGGGGAGCGACCGCGTCACCGTCTCTGCAATGAAGATCGTCCTCGTGGATGTCGAACGCAACCTGCTCGGCGTTCACGGCGCCGTGCCCGGTGGTAAGGGTGGCGTGGTGGTAATCAAAGAGGCGCGCAAGCAGTAGGCGCAAAGGATTTGATGAAATGAAAGTAGACGTTTTCAACCTCGCGGGCAAGAAGTTGCGCGAAATGGAACTCCCCGCTGCGATCTTCGAAGCTCCCATTAATGTGGATTTGATGCATCAGGCATACCAACGCCAGATGGCAAACGCCCGCCTCGGCACGCACGATACCAAAGTGCGCGGCGAAGTCTCCGGTGGCGGCGCCAAACCGTGGAAGCAAAAGGGCACAGGTCGCGCCCGCCAGGGCTCGCGCCGCGCCGCGCAGTGGGTGGGAGGCGGCCGCATCCATACACCGCACCCGCGCAGTTACGAGCAACGCATGCCGAAAAAGATGCGACATGCCGCGCTGCGCTCCGCGCTTTCCGCCAAAGCGAAGGATGCGGGCGTAGTGGTTGTGGATGAATTGAATATTTTCGAACCGAAGACCAAGTTAATGTCGCAGGCGTTGAATAAACTGGTTGGCGATCAATCCGCATTGGTTGTCCTTCCCCAGAAGGATCAATCGTACGAAGTTGCCGTGCGCACGATCGGCAACCTTGAAGATGCCAAGGTCCTGCTCGCTGGCTACCTCAACATTCGCGACCTGTTCAATTATGACAAGCTCGTTTTACCTGTCAAGGCAATCGACGCGCTGGCGGCGAATTTGGGATAGGAGATTGACATGACCACTGTTTACGATATTTTACGCCGTCCCCTTGTCACAGAGAAGTCAAACCATCTCTCGGGAAAATTAAACCAATATTCATTCGTTGTTGCGGATTTTGCCACGCGCAAGTCCGTCAAGGACGCGGTTGAAACCCTATACGATGTGAAGGTGGACCGCGTCAACATTATCAACACCTCCGCCAAGCGCGGTCGTCGTTTGCGAAGCCGCCGCATGTTGGTTCGCAAATCCAGTTTCAAGAAGGCGATCGTGACGCTGGCGGAAGGTCAGACCCTGCAAATCTTTGAAGGGGTGCAATAATGCCAGTCAAAAAATATAAACCCGTAACCCCCGGTACCCGCGGGATGACCGGTTACACGTTCGATGAAATCACCAAGTCCACACCGGAACGCTCGTTGTTGGTCCCGCTTCGCAAAAGCGGCGGACGCAACGCTCATGGGCGCGTCACGGTTCGCCATCGCGGCGGCGGACATCGCCGCTTCATCCGTGTTGTGGATTTCAAGCGCGACAAGCGCGGCATCCCCGCCAAAGTGGCGGCGATCGAGTATGACCCGAATCGCACAGCCCGCCTCGCACTGCTCCATTATTCAGACGGCGAAAAGCGATACATCGTCGCCCCGGTCGATCTGAAGGTGGGCGACACAGTCATGGCTGGCGCGGGAGCCGAGATCCGATCCGGCAACTCGCTTCCGATTTCGAGCATCCCGGTGGGTACCCTCATCCACAATATCGAGGTCAAGGATGGACGCGGCGGGCAGTTGGTACGCTCCGCCGGTGGGGCGGCGCAATTGCTCGCCAAAGAAGGCGACTTTGCGCAGATCCGCATGCCATCGGGCGAGGTGCGCCTCATCCGCCAGACTTGTTACGCCACGATCGGTCAGGTCGGAAACCTTGATCACGGCAATATCAAACTCGGCAAAGCCGGACGCAATCGCCACAAAGGTATCCGCCCGGCGGTGCGTGGTTCCGCGATGACCCCGCGCGACCATCCGCATGGCGGTGGTGAAGGTCGTCAGTCCATTGGCTTGCCCGGTCCGAAGAGCCCGTGGGGCAAACCCACGCTGGGTTACAAGACCCGCCGCAACAAGAAGACCAATCAGTATATTGTGCGCCGTCGCTCGAAGACGAGCCGCTAATTGAGTTGAGGTTAGTATGTCACGATCATTGAAAAAGGGTCCTTTCGTAGAACCCAAACTGTTGAAACGAATCGAAGCGATGAACCAGAGGAACGAGAAAAAGGTGATTCGCACGTGGAGCCGCGCCAGCGTGATCTTCCCGCAAATGGTCGGTCACACGATTGCCGTCCATGATGGGCGCCGCCATGTGCCGATCTATATCACTGAGAACATGGTCGGTCATCGTCTCGGCGAGTTTGCGCCAACGCGCACGTTCCGTGGGCACACGATCGGCGAGAAGGCGGCGGCTCCGGCGGCTGGGGCATAAGGATTTGAGTCATGCGTGATATTCAAGCACACTTGAAGTTTCTGCCCATGTCGGCGCAGAAAGTCCGTCTGGTGGTCGACCTCGTGCGCGGCAGGAGCGCGAACGAGGCGCTGGAGATGCTCCGCTTTGTGAACAAAGCGGCGGCGTTGCCGGTGCGAAAACTGGTTGCCTCCGCGGTTGCCAATGCCGAGGAAAATTTCGGCGTCAGCCGTGACGATCTCTTCGTGGCGCAGATTTTTGCGAACGAAGCGCCCACCCGCAAGTGGAGGCGTTTCGGCGCGCGCGGACGGTTCAAGCCGATCCTTCGCCGTAATTCACACATTACTGTCGTCTTGCGCGAGCGCGGCGCTGTTGCGCCATAAGGAATAAGGAGAAGATATGGGTCGTAAGGTTCATCCGATCGGAATGCGGCTGGGAATCAATCAGGGCTGGCAGGGGCGTTGGTTTGCCGAAGGCTCCGAATATCGACAGCAATTGCACCAGGATCTTGCCATTCGCAATCTTTTGTTGGGAATCCCCTCGAAAGGCGGCACGGCAAAAAGCGCCGATGTCCGCAAACTGCGCAAGGAGTTGCCGGACACCATCCTCAACAAGAAGGCGGGAATATCTCGCGTGGATGTGGAGCGCTATCCCGGCAAGATCAAAGTTTCCATCCATACCGCCAAGCCCGGCATATTGATCGGCCGCAAGGGCGAGGGTGTGAAGAAGATCCGCACCGGGTTGGAAGCGCTTGTGGGCAAGAAGGTTGACCTCGATATCAAAGAGATCGGCTCACCCGACACCGACGCCATGCTGGTGGCGATGAATATCGCGGACCAACTTGAACGGCGTATTGCCTACCGCCGCGCCATGAAACGCGCGATCCAGCAGGCGATCAAGCAAGGTGCGGAAGGGATCAAGATCATGGTGGGCGGTCGTTTGGGCGGCGCGGAAATGTCCCGTGATGTCTGGTTGCGCGAAGGGCGTGTTCCGTTGCAGACCTTGCGCTCGAACGTGGACTTTGCGATCTCCGAAGCGACAACCACGTACGGACAGATCGGCGTGAAAGTATGGATCTACAAAGGCGAAGCAAAGCCCGAAGTGGAAGAAAAGGTTGAAGCGACTGAGGGCGTGTACGTCAGCCAGTAGAAAATTCACAGTCGCCTTCTGAGGTAGTGATTATGTTGATGCCAAAACGTGTCAAGTGGCGCAAGCAAATGCGCGGCCGCATGCGAGGGAAAGCCCTGCGCGGCGCAGAGATCAGCTTCGGCGAGTTCGGGTTGCAGGCGCTGGAACCCGGCTGGGTGACCGCGCGCCAGATCGAAGCCGCGCGCCGCACCATCGTGCGCGAGATGAAGCGCCGCGGGAAGGTGTGGATTCGCATCTTCCCGGCGAAGCCGTTCACCCATAAACCGCCCGAGACCCGCATGGGTTCCGGCAAAGGGAACGTTGAATATTACGTGGCTGTCGTCAAGCCTGGGCGCATCATGTTTGAAGTCGGCGGCTTGGATTCCGCCACCGCCGTGCAGGCGCTCAAGAACGCGCAATATAAGTTCTCGATCAAGACGAAAGTTGTTGCGCGCCACGAGGGAGAGCAGGCATGAAATCCGTTAAGAGCAAAGAGTTACGAACCATGAAGCCGGGCGAGATCGAGACAAAAATCAACGACGCCCGCGATGAGTTGATGAAACTGCGCTTCCAACAGGTGACCGGTCAATTGACCGATACCAGCCGTGTGAGGATCCTGCGGCGCAATATCGCCCGCATGATCACGATTTTGCACGAGGAAAAAGCGGCGGAAGCCAAGGAAGGTGAAGCATGAACAATCGTCGTCGCATGACTGGTGTGGTCACCAGCAACAAGATGACCAAGACGGTTGTGGTCGAGGTGACGCGGGTGTTCCGCCATCCCTTGTATCGCAAGGTCGTCCATTCGAGCAAGCGCTTCAAGGCGCACGATGAGATCGGTTGCCAGGTCGGCGACCAGGTCCAGTTGGTCGAATCCAAACCCATGTCCCGCGAGAAGCGTTGGGTGGTCGAGTCCATCGTCAAGAAGGAAATCCGCACGGCGGATACCGGCGTCGCCGACTTGAAGGTGGAGGAATAAGCCATGATTCAGCACGAATCCCGGCTCAAGGTTGCCGATAATTCCGGCGCGCGCGAACTGCTTGTCATTCACGTGTTGGGCGGCTCCACCCGCAGGTACGGCAATATCGGCGACGTGGTGGTCGCCTCGGTCAAATCCGCCTCCCCTCAGGGCGGCGTGAAAAAGAGCGAAAAGGTGCGCGCGGTAATCGTGCGCTGTTCGAAGGAATGGCGGCGCGAAGACGGTTCCTACATCAAATTCGACGATAACGCCGCGGTCTTGCTGGATGCCGACGGTGTCAACCCCAAAGGCACGCGCATTTTCGGACCCGTGGCGCGCGAGTTACGTGAAAAAGGCTTCATGAAGATCGTTTCACTGGCGCCGGAAGTGCTGTAGGTTGGAGGAGCAAACAGAATGAAAGTGAAAATTCGAAAAGGCGACACGGTGCAGGTCATCAGCGGCCGCCTCGAAGACAAAGGGAAACGCGGCGAGGTCGTCAATGTGATCCTCGATACCCGGCGCGTGATCGTGCAGGGCGTCAACATCCGCACCAAACACCAGCGCCAGGTGCAGACGCAAACGAACCGGAGTATCAACCCCGGGCGGATTCAATTCGAAGGACCGATTCACATTTCGAACGTGATGCTGGTCTGCCCGACCTGCAAGGAGCCCACACGGGTGGGCATCAAGCGCGACGATGACGGAGTGCACCGCGTTTGCAAGAACAAGGATTGCCAGGCGATCATTGCCTAACCGCGGAGTATGGAAGCATGAATAGATTACAGGAAAAATACAACAGCGTCGTTGTGCCCGCCCTGCGGAAGGCGTTCGAGTATCGCAATATCATGCAGGTGCCGCGCGTCGAAAAAGTGGTCGTGAACATCGGCATGGGCGAGGCGTTGGATAACCCCAAGGCGCTCGAGTCCGCCGTTCACGACCTGACCATCATCACCGGGCAGAAGCCGGTCATGACCAAGGCGCGCAAGAGCATTGCGAACTTCAAACTGCGCGAGGGTCGCCTGATCGGCACAAAGGTCACCCTGCGCGGCGAACGCATGTGGGCGTTCCTCGATCGCTTAATGACGACCGCCCTGCCGCGCGTGCGCGATTTCCGCGGCGTATCTCCCAATGCGTTTGACGGGCGCGGTAATTACACGCTCGGTTTGCGCGACCAATTGATCTTCCCGGAGATCGAATACGACAAGATCGACAAATTGCGCGGGATGGAAGTCACCATTGTAACCACCGCGAAAAACGACAACCAGGCACGCGCCATGTTGCAACTGCTTGGAATGCCTTTCAGCAAGAAGGAAGCATAACTTATGGCGAAGAAATGCATGCAATATCGAGAATCCCGCCGGGCGCACCCGAGCCAGGTCCGCAACCGCTGTGTGCGGTGCGGGCGTCCGCGCGGATATATCCGCCGCTTTGGTTTATGCCGCATCTGTTTCCGCGAACTTGCGTTACAGGGCAAGATCCCCGGCGTTGTGAAGTCTTCATGGTAGGCGAGGTGATGGCATGGCTATAAACGACCCGATTGCTGATATGCTCACCCGCGTTCGCAATGCCGTGTTGGCAGGGCACGCGCTGGTGGCAATGCCGAGTTCCAAACTCAAACTGGAGATCGCCAGGATCCTCAAGGATGAAGGCTACCTCGAAAGTTTCGAAGTGGTGGACGGCGAACCCGCCGCAAGCAAAACGCTGCGGCTCAAGATCAAGTACGTGGGCGAGCGCCGCGAGAAGCGACCGGTGATCTCCGGTTTGGAGCGCGTGAGCAAGCCCGGACGACGAATTTACACCAAGAAGCAGGATATCCCCTGGGTGCTTTCCGGGATTGGCGTTGCCATCCTTTCAACACCCAAGGGTGTGATGACCGGCGCGCGCGCGAGGCAACTCGGCGTGGGCGGCGAAATCCTTTGCAAAGTGTGGTAGGCAGGAGGTTGTAGTGTCTCGAATTGGACGTTTACCCGTGGCGGTTCCGGGCGGCGTGCAGGTGACTGTGCAAGGCTCGGATGTCCACGTGAAAGGACCGAAGGGCGAACTCAAACGCACCTTCTCGCCTCACATCGCCATTGCGATGGAGAACGGGCAGGTTGTGGTGACGCGGAATTCGGATCATCCCGCCGAGCGTGCCTTGCACGGCACCACCCGCGCGGTGATTGCCAACATGGTACGCGGCGTGAGTTCCGGCTTTGAAGTGGCGCTCGAAGTGGAAGGCGTGGGTTACCGCGCCGAAATGGAAGGGAAAACTCTGGCGTTGTTCGTTGGGTATTCTCACCCGGTAAAGGTGGAACCGCCCGCGGGCATCTCTTTCGAGGTGGACCTGAAAACACGCCAGATCAAGGTGTTGGGATTCGACCGTGAAGTGGTCGGGCAGACCGCCGCGGAGATCCGTGGTGTGCGCCCGCCGGAGCCGTATCACGGCAAGGGTATCCGCTATGCGGGCGAGCGAATCCGCCGCAAGGCTGGGAAAGCCGCGAAAGGAGCCAAGTAAGCCATGGCGAATAAATCTCGATTGGTGGCGCGTACCCGCCGTCATGCGCGCGTGCGCAAACATTTGGCGGGCACAGCCGCACGTCCGCGGTTGAGCGTGTTCAAGAGTCTCTCTGCGATCTACGCCCAGGTCATCGATGATACGGCGGGGCATACTCTCGTCTCCGCATCCACAGTGGATAAGGATTTGCGCGGAAAGGCAAAAGGAATGAAAAAGTCTGAACAGGCGAAACTGGTCGGACAAATGATTGCCGAGCGCGCAAAGGGGAAGGGAATCCAAACCGTCGTCTTCGACCGCGGCGGGTTCCGATATGTGGGCCGCGTGAAAGCGCTGGCAGATGGCGCCCGCGAAGGCGGCTTGCAGTTCTAGGTATCTGGCTTCGACAGGCTCAGCCTATCGATGGAGAAACAAATGGCAGATTACGATAAAAATCAAAAAAATTTTGAAACACAGGACCAATTCGAAGAACGTGTGATCGAAATCGCGCGCGTGGCGAAAGTGGTAAAAGGCGGCCGCCGCTTCCAGTTCCGCGTGACCGTGGTGGTTGGCGACAAGAAGGGGACCATCTCAATGGGGGTGGGCAAGGCGAATGCCGTGCCCGATGCGATGCGCAAGGCTTCGACGCGCGCGCGTAAGAAGATGCAGGTGGTCAACCTCGCCGGTACGACCATCCCGCACGAAGTGTTCGGGCGCGTTGCCGGGGCGAAAGTGATGCTCAAACCGGCGTCGCCCGGAACCGGCGTGATCGCGGCGGGCGGCGTGCGCGCCGTGCTTGAAGTAGCCGGCGTTCGCGATATCCTCACCAAATCGCAGGGGAGCGCGAATGTGTTGAACGTCGTGCAAGCCACGTTCGATGCGCTCGGTCAGTTGAAATCCCCAGCCGAGGAAGCGGCGCGGCGCGGCAAGAACATCAACGACTTGATGCCGTTCTGGGAACGGAGGAAGCAACATGCCTAAGAAGGAATCTCAGGGCAAAACGATCTTTGTCACCCTGGTGCGCAGCCCGATCGGATATACCAAGAATCAACGCGCCACAGCCAATGCGCTGGGTTTGCGCCGCTTGCACCAGACCATCGAACACAAGGACACGGAAGCCATTCGCGGCATGATTAAGAAGATTGCGCATTTGCTTCACGTGGAAGAAGCAGGATAGACGATGAAACTCCATGATCTCGTGCCCAACCCGGGCTCCAAAAAGAATCGAAAACGTGTCGGCCGCGGCATTTCTGCCGGGCAAGGCAAGACCGCCGGTCGCGGTACGAAAGGCGAAGGTTCGCGTTCCGGACAAGGCGGCAAGATATATCGCCAGGGCGGCAACCTGCCGTTCTATCGCCGTCTGCCGTTCATGCGCGGGCAGGGATTCACTCCGCTCAATCGCATGGAGTATAACGAGGTGAATCTCGATCAGCTCTCCGCTTCCTTCAAAGCCAACGCGGAAGTGACGCCCGAATCGTTGACCGAAGCCCATCTCTTGCGCGACCCGCGTAACCCGGTGGTGATCCTCGGGCGCGGCGATATGACCGTCGGGCTGAAGGTTCGCGCGCACCGCGTCAGCGCGAGCGCAAAAGCCAAGATCGAAAAAGCGGGCGGCAGCGTGGAACTGATCTCCGCCGCCGAATAGACAGTTGAGGAAATCAATGGCTGACAAGAACAAACCATCCGCCTGGCGGTTTCTGTGGAAGTCGGAGGACATCCGCCGGAAACTGTTAATCACACTGGGTATTCTTTTGATCTTCCGTGTTGCCGCCAACGTTCCCGCCCCGGGCGTGGACCGCGCCGCGCTGGAGGCATTCCTGCAACAGTCCCGCTCCGGGAATTTTCTCGATTTCCTGAACCTGCTCTCCGGCGGCACGATCTCTAATTTCTCGCTGCTTTCCATGGGCGTGTATCCGTACATCACGGCGCAGATCATTTTGCAATTGTTGGTGCCGATCATCCCAGCCTTGCAGAAGCGCATGGAGGATAACCCGCGCGAGGGCCGCCTGTGGATGGAAAAGTGGACCTATTATCTCGCCGTGCCTATGGCGATGCTCTCGGCGGTCGGGCAGATCAATATTTTCAACTCCATTGCATCGCAGACCATCATCCCGTTTGGTTTCACCGCCGACCTGTGGTTAACATCGCTGACCACGCTGTTGGTGATGACTGCGGGGACGATGTTCGCCATCTGGCTCGGTGAATTGATCTCCGAGTATGGAATCCGCGGCCAGGGACTGTCGCTCATCATCTTTGCGGGCATCGTTTCACAGATCCCGCAAAATATTCAGGTGATCCTGCTTGATGAAACCAATCGTTGGATCTTGCTGGCGATCATGATCATCGTGATTCTGGCGACCGTGATGGCTGTGGTGTACGTGCAACAGGGCCGCCGCAATGTGCCGATCATGTTCGCGCAGAAGGCGCAGGTCTTTCAAGCCATCCAACGCGGGCGCACAATCAAAACTCCCCAGCCCTTCCTGCCCTTGATGGTCAACCTCTCGGGGATGATTCCCCTGATCTTCGCCAGCGCGCTCCTGCAGTTTCCGGCGATCGTGGCTAGTTACTTTGTTACCTCCGAAACACAATGGGTGAGCGATTTCGCTACCTCCATCGTGAATTTCTTCAACGCCAGCGGCGCAACCTCCTGGGGCTACTGGCTCTTATATTTCATCATGGTGGTCTCGTTCACGTATTTCTACACAACGGTCATCTTCGATCAGCAGAATTACGGCGACAACCTCAAGCGCCAGCGCATACAGATTCCCGGCGTCCCCGAAGGCGCGCCCACGCAAAAATACCTGAGCCGCATCCAAAGCCGTATCACCCTGCCCGGCGCGTTACTCCTCGGCGTGGTCGCGATCATGCCCTTCCTGATTCAAACGGTGTTCCCGCCGGCCGCCAATAACGCCGGGTTATTCCTGGTCTCATCCTCGGGTTTGTTGATCGTAGTGGGTGTGGTTCGTGAAACGGTGGCGAACATCGAATCTGAACTCAAGAACCGCTACGAAGATGTAAAACTGTTGACCAGCTAACAGAGAGAGGTCCTGTCATGCCGACATACATTGTCCTCATCGGTCCACCCGGAGTGGGCAAGGGCACGCAGGCAAACCGCTTATCGGAACGGACCGGGCTCGCTCACATCTCCTCGGGCGACCTCTTCCGTGAGAACATTAAGAACCAAACAGACTTGGGAAAACTCGCCCAGACATACATGAGCAAGGGCGACTTGGTGCCGGATGATGTGACCATCGGGATGATCAAAGACCGCCTCGCTCGTCCCGACTGTGCGTCTGGCGCCATCCTGGATGGCTTTCCCCGCACCCCGGCGCAGGCGGACGCGCTGGAAGAGATGCTGCATGGGTTCAGCGGACATGTGAACATGGTTCCGCAGATCGTTGCACCGGTCGACGAGTTGATCAGCCGCCTGAGCGGGCGCTGGATATGCCGTGAAAGCGGGCACACCTTCAACGTGAAGACGAACCCGCCGAAAGTGGCAGGCGTCTGCGATATCGATGGCTCGGAGTTGTACCAGCGCGAAGACGACAAAGCCGAGACCGTGAAGCGGCGCATTGCAATCTACATGGAACAGACAACACCGCTGATCGCGTATTACCGCGAACACAGAAAATTGGTAGAAATCAATGGATTGCAGTCCATCGACCAGGTCACACAGGATTTGATGGCTGCCTTGAAAAACAAGTCATGAGTTGGGCGCGCCAAATTCACCTCAAAAGCCAGGCAGAACTGCAGATCATGCGGGATGCCGGGCGAATCAACGCAGAAGTATTGGCGACCGTAAAAGCACTTTTAAAACCGGGTGTTTCCACCGCCGACCTCAACGCGGCTGCTGAGGATGTGCTGAGGAAACACAAATGTGTATCGCCGTTCAAAGGATACGGGCGCCCGCCGTTCCCGACCTCGATCACCGCGAGCATCAATCGCGAGCTCGTCCATGGGATCCCGAGCAAGAAGCGGATCTTGAAAGCAGGCGACATCGTATCGATTGATTGCGGGACGGTGCTCAATGGGTTGGTGGCAGACTCGGCATTCACGGCCGGGGTGGGAGAAATCTCGCCCGAAGCCTGCAACCTGCTGAAAGTCACGGAAGAGGCGCTGGCGGCTGGCATCGAAAAGATGCGGGTCGGCAACCGTACCGGCGATGTGTCTGCGGCGATACAAAAACATGTGGAGAGTAACGGCTATTTTGTCACGCGCGAATACACCGGTCACGGTGTGGGGCGG
>CAYPCK010000029.1:0-6253 GCA_964409185.1 uncultured Anaerolinea sp.
CGTGCAGGGCGATTTCAACGACGGCATGGAGTTTTCAGCGTTCTATTTCATCAGCCGCGATTATTTCAATTTATACGACGGCACCCCGAAGAATTACCTCGTGGCGATCGGCGCGCACGAGACCGCGCATCAATGGTGGTTTGATTCCGTTGCCAACGATCAGGGCATCGAGCCGTGGTTGGATGAAGCGCTTGCCACGTATAGCGAAAGAATTTATTACGAAACGATCTATCCCGATCTCGTGGACTGGTGGTGGGGCTATCGTTATTTCGAGTTTCAGAACGCGGGCTTTGTGGATACGCAGGTCTACGATGGCGGCGGGCAGAGACCGTATTGGGATAAAGTGTATTTAACGGGCGCGCGATTTTTCGAGGAACTGCGTGGGCGAGTCGGCGATGAAATTTTCTTTGCGTTTCTCAAAGATTATTACGCTCAATACGCGGGGGAGCGCGCCAGCGCGGCGGATTTTTTCCGCGTTTTGCGCGAGCATACGGCGGCGGATCTTTCCGACTTGATGGCGGAGTATTTTAAAAATTCATACTAACTCCGCTGATTGAGTAGTCCCGCGATGTTTGTCGCGGGACGTACACCTGCACCCACCGTGATTTGCTAAGCAAATCATGCGGTGTCGAAACCAGCAGGTAAGCAAAGCAACGTTTGTTAGCGGTGGTTTCGATACGACGGCGGAACTGCGCCGCCGTCTACTCAACCACCGATGATGGATGCACTGGTGGTCTCGATATGCCCTTCGGGCACTCGACCACCGAATTGGGTTGTAATGAAATTATCTCTTCGATTGAATTTTTTCCTGCTTGTATTTTTTCTCTCCTCCTGCGCGTTCCCGCAGGGACAAACGCCTCCCTCCTCCCTTATAACTGTTACGCCCAACCCGAACGCGTCGCCAACGCCGACGCCGTTCCAACCGGTAACGTTGACGCCGACCGCGCTCGAGTCGCCGACGTTGATTCCCACCTTCACATCCGAACCGCCGACGAACACGCCGCCGCCGACGTTCGCGTTTACCGCGACTTCATTACCTGCGCCAACATCGCCGCCATCCTCATCCCGGACGCAATACACGCTGTTCGCCCTGCTCGATTATTACGGTCATCAACTCGCGGTGGATGAAGCGATTCGATACACGAATCAAACAGGCATCCCGCTCAATGAATTGGTGATGGCGGTTGAATCAAACCACCGCGGCGGATTTACGCTCGAAAATATGTTGCTCGATGGCAACGCGCTGAATTACGATTTGAACGGACACCGACTCACCGTTTATTTGCCGCAACCCCTTCAACCCAACGCGCAGATCACGATTGCGATGCGCTTCCGCATTTCGATTCCTGCAAAGTTAAAAGAACACCCCTACGGCTATGATTCAACGCAGACGAATCTAACAGATTGGTTCCCGTTTGTGGCGCCGTTTATCAACGGCGGTTGGGTTCTGCACGACGAATATTATTTGGGCGAGCATCTCGTGTACGACGCGGCGGATTTTGAAGTGAACATGCGCACCACCGAGGGGAATATCACCTTCGCCGCAAGCGGAGTCAGTGAACCTAACAACGAATGGACGCGTTATCGCCTGTTCGGCGCGCGGACGTTCGCGCTGTCGGCGAGTGATCAGTTTCAGGTCGTTGAAGCAACTGCAGGGTCCGCAGTGATGCGTGCGTACTATTTCGCAGGGTATGAAGCGGAAGGACTCGCCATCCTGAACGCGGCGGTACGCGCGGTGGGACTCTTCGAGTCGCTGTTCGGCGCGTATCCGTATGCGAGTCTCAGCATCGTGCAGTCCGATTTGAACGATGGGCAGGAGTATGACGGGCTCGTCTTTTTGGCGACGAAATTTTACAACGAATACGACGGCTCGGCGCGCAGTAACCTCACGGCGATCGGCGTGCACGAGATCGCGCATCAGTGGTGGTTTGGGCTGGTGGGCAATGACCAGGCGCTGGAGCCGTGGCTGGATGAGGCGCTGGCGGTGTATAGCGAGGCGCTGTTCTACGAGTACATTTACCCCAACTCGTACGATTGGTGGTGGCAGTGGCGTGTGAATTATTTCGGTCCGTCGGGCTACGTGGATGCGACCATCTACGAAGCGCCGACCTTTCGCGCGTACGTCAACGCGGCGTATCTCAACGGCGCGAACTTCATGGAGGCGCTCAACATCCGCATGGGCGACGATGCGTTCTTTGCGTTTTTACGCGATTACGCCTCGCGCTACGGACGCGGCCGCGCCACCGCGTACGATTTTTTCGCTGTCGCGCGGCAGAATTCTACGGCGGATATTTCGGATCTGATCCGCGCGTATTTTCGGGGAGGGTATTAGAAAAACTATACTGCCCTCGTAAAACGACTATACCGCCACTCCAATGCATCTCGGCTTGGATAGTTACTCTTTACGCTCGGTAGAATCAACTTGGTTTTATGTAACCCTTTCAAGCCATGTTGTAATATAGGACCATCTTCCTCTTCTAGAACGTCCTCTCGGACGTGAATAATATAATCAGGTGTTACTCCGATAATAAAAGTATCGTAAGCGGCATGATGCAGTTTGCAAAGAGACAATCCATTTTGGATAGTTGGCTTTCCCTCGGGTTGATTATCTGGAATGATGTGGGCGGCATCGAGTAATTCTCTGTGTTTCAGATGACAAAATGCACATTGCGACCTGTAAGCATCAAGAACTTTCTCGCGAAAACTTCGTTGTTGTAGCCTAACTTTCACTGTGGATGTCAAATAAGCGTGTCTAGCGTCGGACACCTCGGCAATTTGTCGTGTAATATTTGTTGCAGAATATTCAAAAGCTGGAAGAGCATCATCCACAGCAACTTTGAATGTAAGATTACTTGGATCATCGCCGATAATATAAACGGGCCAAGTAGCAAGATATTTGCCAGGCTCGATTCCGTGCAAATACACAAGAGGTCGCTTTGACTCAAAGACCTTTCTCAGTCCAACATTGTCTCGGTGTTTTGGGTCGATGCCGCGATAACGATAGAGCAAAAAGTTATCTTTCCCGAAATAATCATCATACGGACCCTTTGGGGCAGTTGTGATTGAAAGAGGTAAATCAAGGATTTGAGGTTTAAAAATTCCCTGCGGAGCAATTAGCGGAACGCGCTGACCTTGAAATTCAAATCCTTGTTCAAGTAATTTTCTTGGCAAGACATCCCCGTATGAAGTGACCTGCTCAGAAAGCCAATTAAATGCTGCTAGCCGAACTTGAAGGTCAATATCCATGCAGTGATTTTATACCACAACATCCATCTCACGCTTCTTATTCGCCATCAATGCCTTCATCAATCCCTTGCCCTTATACTTTCCACGCAAGGATCGAATGAATTGGCGGGTGATAGGCGTGAGAATAATTTGTTTTGTAGAATCATTTACTTCAACATGAAAATATATCCCATTCTTGATTCCCAACTGCTTGCGAATCTTGGCAGGGATGAGAATTTGTCCCTTTGAGTTGAGGATCGTTTCCATTGGGGAATTAGATCAAAAACAGGAAAGTACGTCAAGCGATACAAACAAATTTCTCCTTTCCCCCCTCCGATTTCCCTACGAATAACCTAAACACTCGCTAAGAATTAAAGTTCATCCCCCGATTCTTTGGTACAATCCCGCCTCGTTTTTGGAGGCGCTACCTGTAATGGAACTTGAACATAGTCATATCGAAACCAACGGCATCCGCTTGCACGTTGTGCAGGCGGGACCGAAAAGTGGAATCCCCGTCGTGCTGTTGCACGGCTTTCCAGAATTTTGGTATGGGTGGAGGAAACAAATCCCCGCGCTTGTGGAGGCGGGGTGCCGCGTCATCGTCCCTGACCAGCGCGGCTACAACCTGAGCGACAAACCGAAGGATAAAAAAGACTATGGCGTTTTCACGCTGGTAGACGACGTGCTTGGTCTGATCAAGGCATTGGACTACGAAAAGGTCAACCTCGTGGGGCATGACTGGGGAGCGGTCGTCGCCTGGAGTTTGGCTGTGGCGCACCCTGAGAAATTACACAAACTGACGGTGATGAACGTGCCGCACCCGGCGGTGATGCAGAGATTTTTGCGCCGCGATTTGGAACAGATGCGCCGCTCATGGTACGTGGGATTCTTTCAAATCCCGTGGCTGGTTGAAAGAATTCTTTCAGCGAATCGTTTCCGACAGATGGTTCGAGCGGTTCAAGGCTCAGCGAAGAAGAACTCATTCACCGACGCGGACATGGAGAAGTACAAAGAGGCATGGTCACAGCCCGGCGCGCTCACGTCCATGCTCAACTGGTATCGCGCCATCGTGCAACATCCGCCGAAGATGCCCGAGGATATGCGTGTCAGAGTCCACACGTTGATGATGTGGGGGATGAAGGACTTCGCGCTCAGTCACCGCATGGCGCGCCCGAGCATGGATTACTGCGACGATAGGAATCTAATCCTCTTCCCCGAAGCGACCCACTGGGTGCACCTCGATGCGGCGGAGGAAGCGAATCATTATTTGGTTGATTTCCTTTTGGATTCGATCACGAAGCGGGCGATTAAATAAAACAGGGGCGGACACATCGGTCCGCCCCTACGTGCTTCAAAATATTTTATTGAGGCGGGAGATCAATGCAATTGCCGCTGTTCAACTGGATCGAGTGATTCGGGTTTGCCACCAAGGCGCATAACTGGGTCGCATCCGGCGGGCGGTTGGCAAGAGTATATTGGGTAAACGGCGGGTTGCCGTATTGACCCCACGTCAACTTCCACGGACCGCTGCCCGGCGAGCCCGCCTGTTCCGGCGGCACGGTGTTGAAGAACATATGCACATGCAGGTTCGAACCTTCGGGGAAGTTGTGCACTTCGTAATCCACGGCATACAACAGACCTTCGACGCGGATCCCCAGGATCACCACGTACGGTGTGGACGGGGTCGCTGTAAGCGGGATGGCGGTGTCGGTGGGGATGACAATTTCAGTGGGGGGAAGAACCGGCGCTTCCGTCGCAAGGTCCAGCGTATTGGTCGGGATGACCGGCGGTTCGGTCGCATTCCCTCCGCCGAGGAACTGGTTGAAGAGGAAGAATCCACCGCCCACAAGGCAGATCAATAAAACGCCAACGCCCGCGAGGACAGGGAGCATCGAGCGCGATTTTGACTTTGCGGCAGGCTGGCTGCTGGGCGCGGTGTAGGGCGTCTGTTGCGGGGCGCTTTCCACCATGGTGCCGCGCGCCTGTGGTTGCATGGGACTGCTCTCGACCACCGTGCCGCGCGGCGCACTGACCGGCTCCACCGTGGTGGATTGAACGTTCTTCATCATCGTGGGTGCGTCTTCGACCATGGTTGAGCGCGACGAGGGGACAGGTCCCGCGACGCGCCCTGCGAGCGCATTGCGGAGCGCTGCCGCCATTTGCGCGGCGGTCTGGAAGCGGTCGGCGGGGTTTTTCTCCAGCGCCTTGTTCACCACATCCACAACGCCTTCCGGGATTTCCGGGTTCAACTTTTGCGGGTTGGGTACCGGGTCGTTGATGTGCATCATCATCAGCGTCATCGCCGAATCGGCGTCGAAGGGCGGTTTACCGCTGAGCATTTCAAACAAGGTCACGCCAAGCGAGTAGATATCCGAGCGGCGGTCGGGTTGTTCGCCCTTGATCTGTTCCGGCGACATGTACATCGCCGTGCCCACGACCGCGCCGGTGGCGGTGTGTCGTTGCCCGCCTACGATTTTGGCGATGCCGAAATCCATCAGGATGGCTTGCCCGGTGGTGGTGAGCATCAGGTTGGCGGGTTTGATGTCGCGGTGGATCATGCCGCGCTGGTGGGCGTAGTCCACCGCGTCGCAGATGTTCGCCATGAATTCGAGGGCTTTGGAAACGGAGAGTTTGCGACCCTGGTCATTCAACCGCTTGAGATGGTCCTGGATGGTTTCGCCCGGCACGAACTCGAGCACCATGTAATACAGGTCTAGTTCGTCGTCCTTGTTGAAATCATGCACGAGGATGATACCGGGATGACGCAATTGCGCCACCGCCGCGGCTTCCTCCTCGAAGCGCTTCACGAACAGCTGGAAGGCGTCTTCGTCCTTCTTGTTATCATATTCACCCGAGCGGGCCTGGTAGAGATATTTCTCCCGCTTAAGCGATTCTTCGGCGAAATCGAAATTACGCCAGTATTCGCGGAAGCGGAAGAGGCGTTCCAGCGAGACCAGGATCGTGACGAAGAGGCTGAGCAGGGTAGCGTACCGCTCGTTGACATTGGCGTTGATCAGGACGGGCACAG
>CAYPCK010000029.1:6263-11412 GCA_964409185.1 uncultured Anaerolinea sp.
CGCGCGCTGTCCTCCTCGATCACGTAGCGTTTGCCGACGGTCTTGCCGATCAATGATGTCTTTGCCATGTCGTCCTCTCCAAAAAAAGATTTCTCTATGGTTGGATAATTTCGTTAAGTCGCCCTCATGATAACACAATTTATTTGTGCGATTTACCCCGCCTCGCCCGCAGGGACGGCTGACTCGGCTCCCCGACGTCATCAAACCGTAAGGCGAGATATCCTCCCGCCCCGCGATTCATGGATCGATCAGATACAACCATCCGTTATCGAACTGGCACTGAGTCTTGCGCCCCGATTCGCTCAACGCCACCATGGCGATGAACCCCTTGTCGAAAATTTTATCGGAGTTGTTGAAAGCCTGCACGCGCTGGGCATATTGCGAGTTTATCTCGTCCACCACGTTGTCGTACTCCGCTTTGTTCTGGTTGTACGTCTGCATGGCTTGCGCGTTGTTTGTGTCGGCGGGGCGTTCCGGCTCCGGCGGTAGGATGGGGAGTCTGGGCGGCTGGGTCGGGTCCACTTCGCCGATCAACGTGTCGTTGGTGTAAATGTAGAAGGTGTTGCCGCGCCCGACCACGGTGAGGCGGTTGGTGGCGAGGTTCTCCCAGCTGAAACTTTTATCGGTGTAGCGCGCGTAGATGTCGCGGTAGTTCACCACCTCGCCGTTCGACATGGTGACGAACAGCACATGCCCCGAGGCGACGCGCGTCATGATTACCATGTACTGGTTCAACGCCAGCGAGTTGCCATCGGAACGCAGGACGAATCCACACCCGGCAATGCTCCCGACGATATCCCAGGTGATGTCCATCGAAACGACGAAGTCTGCCGCGACGGTGCCGATGAAATAATTGACGTACTCGAATTGACGAAAGCCGGACGCATCCAGCGTAACGGGCGGATGCACCCATCCCAGCCGTCCTTCGGAGGGGTCTACGCCATACTTCGGTAACTCGGCAAGGCGCGGCGCGAATGCCTCGGCGGTGGCGGTCAACTCGGCCGGCTTGGACTGGCTGATGGCTTGCGCACGCGCCGTTTCCACGGCGGCATTCGCGTTGGCATCTTCGAGCGCGGCGGCGGTGGCGGATTCGAGGATCTGCGTGTTGAGCGCCTGCACGGTGGCGTCCGCGTCGGTGGTGGAGCCAGCCCCACAGGCGAGCGAAGCGATCATGAGGACGAGCAGAACGATGAGCGCCGGATTCTTTCGCATGGCGTTACACCACATCCTTCCGCTTTTGCAGGTAAAGGATGGCAACGAAGAGGATTAGGCAGATGGCGCTCTGCACCATCCAAGTGAGCCCGATCTTGCCGTAGTATGTGGCAGTGTCTTCCTTATCCACGTACATGAACGGGAAGTTGACGTAGAAATTCCGCACCACGCCTTCGGCGGGCGCGACTGCCACCTGCAATTCGGCGCGTTTGGTTTCGTACGCCACGCGGTCGCGTTGGTATTGCTCCACTTGCAGTTTGTACGCCTCCACCTGAATCTCGTATTCCTGCAATTTGGCGAAGAACTCTGCCATGGCGATGTTGTCAGACTGGTTCTCCGGCTGGACCGGCTGGGCAGGCTCGGGCGGGAGCGGCGCCGGTTCGACCGGCAGCGGCTCGTTGATGGCGGCGATCTTGAACTTCCCCAGCCCCGGATGGTTGCAGGATTCTTCTTTGAGCATGTTCACGCCCAGGCACCGGCAACCCTGCGGCTGGTCGCCGATGGGTTTGAGTTTGTCTTCGAGGGTGAGTGCTTCCTGCGCCGCGGGGTCGAGTTGCCAGCACAAGTCGGCGGCAACATCCGAGCCGGAACCGGTGATGCTCATCAGCGCTTCAAATGCCCAGCGGGTGGAGGTGGGCATGCTGATGAAGTCCGGCACGGGGATGAGCGCGCCGCCCAGCACGATCTGCGGCAGCATGAGGATGATCACCATGAGCGGCGCGGAACTGGCGTTCGGCGCGAGGGCGGAGGCGAACAAGCCGAGCATCATGCCAGCCAGGGTGGCGAGGGTCATGGTGATGTAGATCTGGATGAACTCTGCAGTGCCGCCGGGCATTTCGAAGGCGAGGTAATGCACGATGGTGTACGCCGCCGCCTGATAGAACGCCAGCAGCGCCGCCACCCAGATCTTCGACATGACGTAAGGCAATATTTTCAAATTGACGAGTCGTTCGCGCTTGTAGATCTCAGCCTCTTTGACGATCTCGCGCATTTGCGAGATGCCTCCCACCATCACGCCGTAGATCGTCATAAGGAAGAGCGTGATCATCACGCGCGCGATATCGCCGTCGGCGAAGGCGAACGGGTTGCGGCCCATCACGCTGGAGAGCACCACGTCGAGCAGGCTGACAATGGGGGCGGTGGCGAGCATCAAGCCAAGCGCGAAGCGGTCGCGCGTGAGAATCTTGATGTTGCGCGCGGACAGCACGAAGAACTGTTTGAGCGAGGAGGTCTTTTTTGCCGCGGCTCCGGCTTTTGGTTGCGGTTTTTGCGTGCTTTGATGCACGGTCGGCGCGCCCTCGGGCGAGAGTTTGCCAGCCAGCGGTTTGACCACGTATTCCTGATATGCGCGGCTTTCCCGGTAACGCTGCGCCCATTCGGGCGCTTTGCCTTTGGATTGATCGTCGAGGATGGCGTAGATCTCGTCGAACTCGATCTTGCCGGCGCGGCGGTCGCGTTCGGAACGGTGCTGGTCGAAATATGCCAGCGCTTCATCCGGCGGACCGAACCAGGCGAGGTAACCGCCGCGCGCGAGGAAGATGACCTTGTCGGCGAGCATGACGTTTTTGGTGGCGTGCGTGATGAGGATGATCGTGCGTCCCTGGTCGGCGAGGCGGCGCATGAGTTGCATCAGGGCGGTTTCGGTGCCGGGGTCGAGACCGGACGTCGGCTCGTCGAGGAAGAATAGGCCGGGTTTGGTGAGCAGTTCCACTCCGATGGAGACGCGTTTCTGTTGTCCGCCGCTCAAGCCGCTGATCTGCACATCCTTGCGGTGGGTGAGATCTAAATCGGCGAGCACTTCCATCACGCGCTTCTCACGTTCTTCGGCGGTCGTGTCGGCGGGCATGCGCAGTTGCGCGGCGTAATCGAGCGCCTGATAGACCGTCAACTCCATGTGGATGATGTCCTTTTGCGGGACGAAGCCGATCTCGTTGCGGATGGCGTCGAAGTGGGTATAGATGTCCACATCGTTGACGAACACTTTCGACGGGGGGGTGGCGGGGCGGTAGCCGGCGACCGCGTCTACGAAGGTGGATTTGCCGCCGCCGCTTTGCCCGACCACCACGATGAACTCGCGCGGCTTGAAGACCACCGAGATATTTTGCAAGATGTTCAAATCCTTGCGCACCCATTTGTTCAAGCCGAGCACTTCCACTTTCAAGCCTTTGCTCTCGTCGAACTGGGCGAGTTGGTCTTTGCCCATGACGAAATGATATTGCCCGATGCGGATCGAATCGTCGGGCTTGAGCCAGAGCGAGCCTTCGACGCGCTCGCCGTTGACGTACACGCCGTTCGAACTGCGCAAGTCCTCCACGCGGTAGCGCTGACCGACGCGCTGGATCTGCGCGTGGAAGCGCGAGATGTTCGGCGAAGCCAGCACCACATCGTTGCTGGGGTCGCGCCCGATCTGGATGAGAGTCTTTTCCCCGAAGACGATATCGCGCGCGCCTTGTTGCGCTTCGGAGGGCGCTTCGTAATTCAAGGTAACCATCACGCCGGGGTCCTGCCCGCCGATGCGCAGGATATCGCCATGGCGCAGGGCGCGCGAGCCTTCGATGATCCGGCCGTCGCAAAGCACGGGGTTGCGCGCCTCTGGTAGGACGGTGAGCGTGTATCCGCCTCCGCTGGCGGCTTCGAGGCGGGCATGTTTGCCGGAAACGATCGGCGAAGGGATGACAATGTCGTTATCGTCGAGCCTGCCGATGCTGAGTGTGGAACGCGTGAGGTTGTAGGATTTTGAGGCTTCACCCGCGACTGTGACGATCAGTTTGCGCGGTCCCGCCGCAGCCGGTATGGGCAGTTCATCCCCGATGGTGGTCTGCGCCACGTGCGAAACGACGACGGGCGTGGGGGGCTTGGCCCCGACGGCAGTTTTCGCGGGTTCGTCCACCTCGGTTGGCGTGGAATAATTCAGGGTGATCGCCTGTCCGAGCCGGATCTCGTCGCCGTGGTTCAACGTACGCCGCCCGATCAACCGATCTCCGTTGACGAACGTTCCGTTGGAACTCCCCAAGTCCTCGATGACGTAATTCCCGCCCTCCATCATCAGGCGCGCGTGACGGCGCGACACCGCCGGGGTGGAGATGACGATTTCCACGCCTTCATCGCGGCCGATGACGATCTCTGACCGGGTTAATTCGAATTCCTTCGGGGGGACGCTGCTTTGCGCATTGATGAGCGTTAACTTGAATTTGCCTGATTGTGCCACGGGTTTGTTCCTTTTCTATGGTGTGCAGACATTCTTCGACAACCAATTTCTCATAATGATCATTCACGCAACCTGCATTCCCTCCCTGAACATCAACGCGCGAAAATTATACGGGTGTGGAATAGTCGTGTCAAGCAACCAAAGGGGTAAGCTGCGCGTTTGGGCTTTATGATATAACTGCCAAATCATTTCAGACGTCCCGTATATGATTATTCCATGACCCATTTTTCAACCACTCCGCCGGACACACTCCTTGAATTGCTGCGGTTTCGCGCGGGCGAAGTGCCTGCAACCACGGCGTATCGTTACATGCAGGACGATGGCATCGAAAGCGAGGCTGTCACCTACGCCGAACTCGACCGCCGCGCCCGCGCCATCGGCGCGTGGCTCGAGGCTCACGGCGCGCGCGGAGAACGCGTCCTGCTGCTCTACCCCGCCGGGCTGGATTACATCGCCGCGTTCTTTGGGTGTTTGTATGCCGGCGCCGCGGCGGTGCCTGCGTATCCCCCGCGTTTGAACCGGCCCGCGCCGCGCATTCAGGGGATTGTGGCGGACTCGCAGGCGAGGTTCGCGCTCACCACCTCTGCCATCCTGCATAACATCGAACAACGCTTCGAGCAGTCGCCCGACCTGCAGGCATTAAGCTGGCTGGATACCGAACACGTTCCCCCGGGGTCTGAAGCGGAGTGGCGAGATCCAAACATCACCGCGGACACGCTGGCTTTCCTG
>CAYPCK010000030.1:0-11167 GCA_964409185.1 uncultured Anaerolinea sp.
CGTTGATGAGCGCTTTGGCGCAGTTGATGCACGGAAGATGGGTCACGTAACAGGTTGACCCCTTTGTGGAAACTCCGTGTAACGCGGCTTGGATGATGGCATTCGTCTCCGCATGAATGGTGCGGACGCAGTGCCCGTCCACCATGAGGTGACCGATCTCGTCACAGTGATCCTGTCCCTTGGGCGAGCCGTTGAATCCGCTAGTGAGGATGCGTTTGTCGGTGACGAGCACACAGCCGACAAAGGCGCGGTCGCAGGTACTGCGTTCCGATACGGCGTAGGCGATCTTCATGAAGTACGAGTCCCAGTCCGGGCGCATGGGGTCTCCTGAACAGAACGTCCCGCAGGTTTATGTAGGATAACAATACTGTCACATAAACCTGCGGGACGATTGTAGATTTATTCGACGGTCACGCTCTTTGCCAGATTGCGCGGCTGATCCACATCCAGCCCGCGCAGGGCGGCGATGTGGTAGGCAAGCAACTGAAGGGGAAGGACCGTCACGATGGGAGAAAGCATCCACGGCGCTTCAGGCACCCACAGGACATGATCCGCCATCCCGTCGAGGAGTTCGTCCCCGTCGGTGCCGATCGCCACGACCATCCCGCCCCGCGCCTTTGCCTGCTGGATCTGCGAAATCATTTTCTCGTGCCAGGGGTCTTTGGGCGCAAGGCACAAGACCGGCATGGATTCATCGATGAGCGCGATGGGACCGTGTTTCATTTCGCCGGCGGGATAGCCCTCGGCATGGATGTAGGAAATCTCCTTGAGCTTCAACGCGCCTTCGTAGGCGATGGGCATGTTGATGCCGCGACCGAGATACAAACAATCACGGATGTCTTTCAAGATGTGCGCGACCCGCTCCACTTCGCTTTCGCGCTCGAGCGTGCGACCGACGAGGTCGGGCACGAGCCGCAAATCTGCGACCAGTTCCCTGCGTTGTTTTTCGGTGATCGCGCCGCGCAGATCTGCTAGCAGGATTGTCAGCATGTACTGGTCTACCAGCGGGGCGGTGAAGGCTTTCGTCGAAGCGACGCCGATTTCAGGTCCAGTCTGCATCGAGATATAGCCGTCTGCCACGCGCATGGCTTGCGAGCCGATGGCGTTGACGATGCTCCACACGATCGCGCCTTTGCGACGCCCCTCCTCCATGGCGGCGAGGGTATCGGCAGTCTCGCCCGATTGCGAAATAGCAAGCACCACGGTTCTGTCGTTCAGGATCGGGTCGCTGTAGCGAAACTCCGAGGCGATGACCACCTCGACCGGGACGCGGGCGATTTTTTCGATGAGATATTTCCCCACCATCCCCGCATACGCGGCGGTGCCGCAGGCGGTGATGTAGATCTTTTCGATTCTTCGCGCAAGTTCTTCGGTAAGTTTTAAATCCGGCAGGCGGATTCGTCCGTTTGCAAAGTCCACACGCCCGGCGAGCGTGTCGGTCACCGCGCGCACCTGTTCGTGGATTTCCTTTTGCATGAAATGACGATATTCGCCTTTTTCCGCCGCCACCGGGTCCCACGATACGGCGTGAACTTGCGGCTTGACCGGCGCGCCATCCAACGTTTCGATCGCAACCGAATCGCGCGTGACCACAGCCATCTGCCGCGATTCCAGGAAGATAACATTGCGGGTATGGTCCATGATGGCGGGTGTGTCGCTGGCGATGAAGTTTTCATCCTTGCCCAAACCGATCACCACGCCGCCGGCGTTGCCGATGCGCGCTGTGATGATCTTGTCCGGCTCGTCGGCAGACATGAGTACCACCACGTTCGCGCCCTGGATCTGGTGGAACGACCGCCGCGCGGCTTCCACCAGACCGATGCCGGTGGCTAGGTAACGTTCCACAAGGTGCACGATGGTTTCCGTGTCCGTCTCCGATTGGAATTCCACCCCTTCGGCTGTCAGTTCATCTTTGAGTTCGAGAAAATTTTCGACGATGCCGTTCTGCACGACAACGACGCGCTTCGTCTGCCCGAGATGCGGGTGGGCATTCCGCGCGTTCGGCGCGCCGTGGGTCGCCCAGCGGGTATGACCGATGCCCGGCGCGCCGTTGACCGGGGATTTTTCGACGAGTTCGATCAATTGGGATAACTTGCCCGCGTCTTTCCGCACGTCGAGCTGGTCGCCGTTCAGTACAGCGACTCCAGCCGAATCGTAGCCGCGGTATTCGAGCCGTTTCAAGCCGTTGAGGATGATCGGCACTGCGTCACGCGCGCCGATGTATCCGACGATTCCACACATGGGGAGTCCTCCGAGTAAAGAGACTGGAGAATTAGAGATTAGAGACTTGAAAGCCTCTGATCTCCAGTCTCGAGTTTGCCATTCCCTGCATTTCTGTCCGCGCGATCGCTCGCGCGGCGTTACTGCAAGGTTTATTTTTCGGAGGGAAAGAAGAGAATGGGTGATGGCGCACCCAAAGGGCTTCCGCTGAACTTTCGATTTTTTCCTTTCGCTGGTTGAGTAGTGGCGCCTCGCGCTGCGTATCGAAACCAGCGAAGGGATTAACTCCATCCCGCGATGGAGAACCCTTATCCTCGTCATCCCGCGCCTTGAAATTGTTCGCGGCGGGGATCATGCGCTGTCCTTCCCGGTGGATGTCTTTTCGAGGAACCTCCTTTCTGAAGTGGCGGGATTATATCGTAAAAACAATCCGCCGGTTGATGTCAACCGGCGGATTGTTTTATTTGGTTTTTACCGTCTCTGCGTTAGCAGTCGATACAGATGGTCGGTGTCGGCGTCACGGACGGGGTGATGGTCGGCAATGTCGGCGTCGGCGTGCGTGTCGGCGTGCGTGTCGGCGTGCGCGTCATCGTTTGCGTCACTGTCGGCGAGATCGTCGGTGTCTGCGTTATCGTCGGCGTCAACGTGATGGTCGGCGTTCTCGTCGGTGTGCGCGTCGGTGTGCGCGTGGGAGTCAGCGTCACTGTCGGCGTTCTCGTCGGTGTGCGCGTGATCGTTGGCGTCCTCGTCGGTGTGCGCGTCGGTGTTATTGTGCGCGTCGGTGTTATTGTGCGCGTCGGTGTGCGCGTCGGCGTCAGTGTAATGGTCGGCGTGCGCGTGATTGTCGGCGTCAGTGTGATGGTCGGCGTGCGCGTCGGTGTGCGCGTAATGGTCGGTGTGCGCGTGATGGTCGGCGTGCGCGTGATGGTCGGCGTGCGCGTGAGGGTTGCCGTCGGCGTGCGTGTGGACGTCGGTGTGATCGTTCCCGTCGGCGTCCGCGTCGGCGTCAACGTGATGGTCGGCGTGCGCGTGATGGTCGGCGTCTGCGTAATGGTTGCCGTCGGTGTGCGCGTGCGAGTCGGCGTGCGTGTGGACGTCGGTGTGCGTGTGCTAGTGGGTGTATTTGTGAACGTCGGAGTCGGGGTGTTGGTCGGCGTGTTGGTCGGGGTCGGCGTCAAGGTTTCTGTCGGTGTGTCGGTCGGCAGGGGGGTATCCGTCGGCAGGGGGGTATTGGTCGCCACCGTGGGAATATTCAACGGAAGCGGCGTGTTGATCGCCCGTGTGGCGCGGAAGTTTTCGACGTATCCCTGCCGGTACGAGGCAAGATGAATCGTCGAAGGTTCGATGCCGAACGCCGGGAAAACGATGAACGTAAAGTTATAATCAGCCGCTACATATACGCGGGCACCGGGCGCTCCGGGATGTTCGCTGAACGTGCCATCCAGCGTGCAATTGGCGTAAATATCCTCGCCCTGCACCGGCGGGGTGAAGGTGCGCGCGTCGGAACAGACCGTCACATTAAAATAACGGTCCTCCGCGTTCGTTACCGATTCAAACCGGGCGTCCCTCAGGAAGTACCCGATCACTATATTTTTTGTCTCGTCTTTGATGGATGGGATACGGGCCTCGTCCACTTCATCGTCGGTATCACAGTCGCCCCCGAAGATGGACTGGCAATAGGCGTCGTCATAGGTGCCTGCGGTGGCATACCGGATGCCAAAGCGCGTGGAATTTTCGATGATCAGCCAGGCGAACAGCAAGCGCGAAACCTCGATGATCCCGATCAATACGAGCAACAGGATGGGGAGCACCAACGCGAATTCGACGATGGCTTGCGCCTTTGGCTTGTCGCTCGTTCCTTTACGGATGGGATGGAAAAGGTTTCTCATAAAACGTTCCTATTTTACCAACATTTTTTGGGCGGTTATTTCGCGATCCTGGTAAAGATATTATCGGCGATGCTGTCGAAGATGTCGCCGAGGTTCGCCGTGGTTGGCGCATAACTATAAAAACCGTGGTTGGCGGTGACGGTCCCGGTATCGCCAGCCTGGGTAGCGATATATTCTAGCAACTCTTCGGCTGAATCCGCGTCGCCTTTCGGAGCGTTCTGGATCAGGTTGCCCAAGCCGATCGTGAAGATGGTCACGCCTTGCCCGTCCACCGGGTCAGCGACAAAATCTCCCATGTCGCGCGCATAATCGTCGGCGTCATAATTTGTATCGCCATCGCCGTGTCTCACCGATGAATCCCAATCGCGGCAGTTCGGGTTGGTTAATGCCGCGTCGGCACTGTCCACATCGCCGTCGCCATCAACATCCACGACAGGGATATTCCACGTGGTGGTGGGGCAGTAACCGTACGTGAAGCCGGTGGCTGAATCGGTCGCGTTTGCAGGACCGCCTGCCAGCATGATAATTACCCAGAACGCATCCGAGCGGACGGGGTCGCGGGTGAATTCCGAAGCGGCGCGATATAAAGCCCCGCCGATATTACTAGAGTTACAGGAGGATGGGTCGTTCACCTCGTCGCCGGAGTTGGCGATAAGGTCTGCACCGTTACGAAGGAGCGGGCAATCCAAACCGACAAACGTGCCACCGCTATAGTTGATGCATGGACCTGCGGCGGGGCTGGCGGGAGAACCCCAATTGCAGGTGGGAGGCTCGAATACTTTCAACCCGTCAATCGCATTCCGGACAGCCGTTTCGCTATCGGAGAGCGCCAGCACCGTGACATGATCGCGGGTGCCGCCGGCATCCTGTCCTGTGATGGTCACGATGGAAACGCGATCATACGGGAAGAACATGGTATCAATAAAATCATCTGCCACGGCTTTCACATCGGCGAGCGGTTGGCAGGGGTCGGAAACCGAATAATTACAAACCGATGGATCATCAAGCGCATCGTCAGGACTATTTGGGTTGCCGCCGGTTTCGTATGACATGGACGCCGAGGTATCGATCACCAGCACAAGATCAATGGAGGCGGCTTCACCGACGGACGAGGCTTCGATAGTTGTCGAATTTATCCCGAGGATACGTAAGAATCCGAAGTTAACAGTTCGCTCGGCGTCAACACGGACAAGTTTGCGGAGGGGGGTGGTGCATAATTCCTCATCGTGCAGGGTGCCATCCACCACGCTTTGATCGTCCTTGCAGCGATATACCAGAATGTTATCCGCTTCCGCTTCATTCAACCGTAGGAAGTTTTGCGCCGCTGTGGCAAGGTCTGCGCCCTGGAAGCCTGCGCGGAACTGCTGGGCGGCGGCGATGGCGGCCGCGTCGATGCCGCGCTTGAGTTTGCCGTATTCGATCAAAAGAACTCCGCCATCGGTCATCAATCCGACAAATGCAACCAACCCGACCATCGCAAAGGCGATGATCAAGATGGCTTGACCGCGATCTTTGGTGCGAGTTAGTTTGAGAATGGATTTCATGGTGTTGGTGTAGCCTCTACAGGTTCAGCCGCCGCCAAGGGCATGATGCTGTAGGCGGTGAGCGTGAATGGGTCGGGTACGAAGGGCGACAGCCACGGGAGTTTCATGACTTGGTGATAATTGTAGTGAACCTCAACTACCAGAATCCCGGCATTGGGCGATCCGCTTTCGAAGCGGCTTGATATCTCAGTGGTGTCAAATTTGGATGTGGCATGACCATATAACTGGTACGGTCCGGCTGTGGGGTAACTGAGAACTCCATCTTCTGATTTGGTGTAAACAGTGACGATGATGTCGTCCGTCGCAGAATCGAGCGGGATACGCCGCCCCTGATAGGCTTCATTTCCGGGAACAATAGTCGGATCCAAATTCGAGAGCGCCAGCGCGGCGGTGTTGGAATAGAAATCAATATCATCCGCGCCAAACTCGTCGAACGGATCGCCGTCGCTGTAGTAACGCGCGGCTTCGCGGGTGGCATCCAACAGGGAGAGATAATAATTGAGCGCGAAACCGAATTCTACGACGCCGGAGAGCAGGATGAAGAGGACCGGCAAAGCAATGGCGAACTCGGTCAGGCTTTGCGCCTTCGATTTATGCGGCAATACAGCGGCAGCGCGCCGTGCTCTCCTCCTGGCTATTAAATGAAGAAATTTTTTCATTTGTCCTTCGCGATCTTTAATCGATAAACGACAAAATCATTATACTACTCATGGGCGCGTCGCTGACAGCGTGCAAGTTACCTGTAACGATTACACATTTGAAAAGAAAACACGGAATATGGCGCTTTTTTGGGAAACGAACGGGTTTACCGCTAAGTATAATTCCGGGGTTGTATAGTCCAATGCGACATTCGTACTACAGCGGGTACCTAGCCGAAGAACAGCATGTACGCCGCCCCGGCAATCAGGTATGGACCGTAAGGGATGAAGGTCATCAGCGAATTGCTGGAATATCGCCGTTGGACGAGCAACGCCAGAACGAAGACCAGGCTGACCAAGCCGCCAAACAGGATTCCCACTGCCAAGCCGTTCATGATGAAGCGAGAGCCGAGCATCAACCCGAGGACACCGGCAAGGTACACATCGCCTCCGCCGAGGGCTTCCTCGTCATCGTCTGCCACCCCATCCGATTCCATTTTTTGAGTACGGTAACGCGCCACCAAGGTCCCAAATTGATAAAGCAGGTACATGACTACAAACCCGATTACTCCGCCCAACAGTGAGGAACCAACAGCAGAAAGCAAGGGCTGCGACAAGCTGTTGTAATAAAGGAATGTTCCACTGAACAGCCCAAGCGCTGAACCAAAAACAGTGGTCGGGAACAGGATCAGCCGGTGTTCAAGGTCGATGACGGCGATCACTGCGAAATACAAAAGCACGATCAGGCTGAGGGGTAGACCAAGCGATTTTGGAGGATTCAGCCACACGTAAAGGAATGAAGCGATGACGACTGCCAGCGTGAGCCAGGTTCGCAAGCTGCGGATTATCCCGCAGTTGCGGCAGGCGCGTAACGTCAAATAATCAAGCCATGAAACCCGCGCTTCGCAATTGCGGCAGGCCGGCGGAGTCAGGCGCCGCGTGCGGGGCAGGGTATCCGCGAGATAGTTGACCAACGATCCGCCCATCCATCCGAGCGCCACCGGGATTAAGAGTGAGAAATTCATGGATGAAATTATAGCCGAAGGAGGAATCCAAACCGCTGGCGCGGAGGGGTGTAAGTCAACTGTAATGTAGATTTATTGTTGGTATGCCGCGCGAAAGACAACGCTCCGTTGCTTGCCGAAGCCTGTAATCTGCCTTACAATCTTTGCTGGAACTTCAGGAGATTTAAATGGAAAAATTTGTGATCGAAGGCGGTGTACCGCTGCGCGGCGAAGTAATGCCGGCGGGAAACAAAAACGCCGCCCTGCCGTTGCTCGCCGCCTGCATGTTGACCGATGAACCGGTCGTGTTGCGAAACATACCCCGCATTCAGGATGTCCTCGTGATGCGAAAATTGCTCGAAAGCATCGGCATACAATTCGATGAATTGGATGAGCGAACGTGGCGGATCACTGCGCGGGAAATTCGCGCCGCCTCGCTCGATGCCGACCTTTGCCGGCGCATCCGCGCCTCCATTTTGGTGGCGGGACCCCTAGCCGCGCGAGTCGGCGCGTTGAAGTTGCCGCCGCCCGGCGGCGACGTGATCGGCCGCCGCCGACTCGATACGCACATCCTCTCCCTGCGCGCCCTCGGCGTGGACGTGAAATACGACCGCGGTTTCACCTTCCAAGCCGATGGGTTGCGCGGCGCGAGCATTCTCATGGACGAAGCCAGCGTCACCGCCACTGAAAATGCGATCATGGCGGCGGTAACTGCAAAGGGAAAAACAATCATCCACAATGCCGCATCCGAGCCGCACGTGCAGGAGTTGTGTATTTTTCTAAATACGCTGGGCGCAAACATCGAAGAGATCGGCTCGAACACGCTCCATATTCACGGCGTCGAAAGACTGCACGGCGGCGAATTCACCATCGGCCCCGATTACCTTGAAGTGCTCAGTTTTGTCGGCGCGGCCGCGGTGACGCGGGGGAGCATCCGCGTGAAAAACGCCGGCATCGAAAACCTCAAGATGATCGCGCACGTCTTCGAGCGCATGGGTGTGCGCTGGCTGGCGGAAGGGGATGACCTGATTATGCCGGGGGATCAAGAGTTGGTGGTTACGCCCGATTTCGACGGCGCAATTCCTGAAATCAAAACCAACGTGTGGCCCGCCTTCCCAACCGATTTGATCAGCATCGCCATCACCGTGGCGACGCAAGCCAGAGGCTCGATCATGTTCCATGATTGGATGTTCTCCGGGCGCATGTATTTCACCGATAAACTCGTGGGCATGGGGGCGAAGATCATTTTATGCGACCCGTATCGCTGTCTCATCCAAGGACCGAACCAGCTCTACGGCGAAAACCTCGAAAGCCCGGATATCCGCGCGGGTATGTCCATGTTGATTGCCGCGCTTGCCGCAAAGGGTCAATCCACGATTCGCAATGTCAGCCAGATTGACCGCGGCTACGAAAACGTGGAAGGCAAACTCCGTGCCCTCGGCGCGAAGATCGAGCGGGTGGATGAGTAGGGGACTCTGCTTATTTGCTCTGATACAATTCCAACCGTAAAATTGGACGAGCACAAATCGTCTGGCAGACGGTAAGAAATTTCAAGCGAGGATTTTGGAAACAGTATGTCAGTAAATGGAAACGCGAAACACGTAAAAGTATTGATTCTCGGGTCGGGACCCACAGGCTATTCTGCCGCGTTGTATGCCGCGCGCGCGGAACTCGAGCCGGTGGTGCTGACCGGTTTGCAGTTGGGCGGTCAAGCCGCGTTGACGTACACCATCGAAAATTATCCCGGCTTTCCGGAGGGGGTTGGCGGCGCGCAATTGGGTGAGTTGTTCCAAAAGCAGGCGGAACACTTCGGCGCGATGACCGAGTTTGCCTCGGCGAATTCGGTGGATTTGTCGAGTCGCCCATTCAAGGTGGAAGCCGACAGCGGCGAATATCTGGCGGATGTGTTGATCGTGGGCACCGGCGCCAGCCCCAATCACCTCAATATTCCCGGCGAGGTGGAGTTGACCGGGCGGGGCGTGTCGTATTGCGCTACATGCGATGGCTGGTTCTTCAAAGATAAAAAAGTGGTCATCGTCGGCGGCGGGGATAGCGCGCTGGAAGAAGGATTGTTCATCACGCGCTACGCCTCCTCGGTGACGATCATCCATCGCCGCGAGGAGTTTCGGGCAAGCACGATCCTGCAAAGGCGCGCCAGGGAACACCCGAAGGTCAATTTCATTTTGAATACCGTCGTATCTGAGGTGATCGGTACGGATAAGATGGAAGCGTTGAAACTCAAGAATGTCGTCACGGGGGAGGAGACTATTTTCGAGGCTGACGGATTATTCATCTTCATAGGTCACACGCCAAACACGCAGATGTTCAAGGGTCAATTGGAGATGAGCGATCTTGGGTATATCAAGATCACGGATAAAATGGAGACGAGCGTGCCGGGCGTGTTCGCGGCGGGGGAGGCGGCGGACCCGCACTTCCGGCAGGTGGTCACTTCCGCGGGGATGGGCGCGGCGGCGGCGATTCAGGCGACGCGCTTCCTCGAAGCGGCCGAATCAGGTTGAACGGCGAATGAAGCGAACAGGACTTCCAGTCATTGGAAGTCCTGTTTTATGTCACCGAATATCCGGGCAAATGGCATGTAATATTCCGAAAAATTCGGATAAAATTCAATCATCAATATTTTTTGGAGGAACCAGATGAATAAGATTTCCATCATCGGCGCAGGGATGACAGGCTCGACGACCGCGCACTGGCTGGCGGAACGCGAGTTTGCCGACGTTGTGCTGGTTGATGTGGTGGAGGGTATGCCGCAGGGAAAAGGACTCGACCTGCTCGAAGCCATGCCAATCATCGGCAAGGATGCGTCCATTGTGGGCGCGAACGATTATGCGGCAACGAAAGGATCGGATATTGTCATCATCACGGCAGGGGTCGCGCGCAAGCCCGGCATGAGCCGCGACGACCTGCTGAAGATTAACGCGGAGATTGTGAGCGCCGCCGCGCAGGAGACGCTTAAACATTCGCCGGAGGCGATCTACATCATTCTCACGAATCCGCTCGATACGATGGCGTACCTTGCCATGAAAAAAACAGGTTTGCCGCGCGAACGCGTGATCGGGCAGGCGGGTGTGTTGGATTCCGCGCGCATGAGCGCCTTCATTGCGCTGGAGACCGGCGTCAGCGTGGAGAACATTAACTGCTATGTGATGGGCGGGCACGGCGACGAAATGGTGCCGCTCACGCGTCATTCCAACATTGCGGGGATTCCGCTTCGGGAGTATTTGCCCGCCGACAAGTTGAACGCCATCGTCGAACGGACGCGCAAAGGCGGCGGCGAGATCGTCAACCTGCTGAAGACCGGCTCCGCCTATTATGCCCCGGCGGCGGCGTGCGCTCAGATGGCAGAGGCGATTCTCAAAGACAAAAACCTGATCGTGCCGTGCGCGGCATACATGAACGGCGAGTACGGTTTGAACGATATGTATTTCGGCGTACCAGTTCAACTTGGACGAAGCGGGATGGCGCGGATCGTGGAATATTCACTTGATGCAGAAGAAAAAGCCATGCTTGAAAAATCTGCCATGGCAGTGCGCGAAACCCACGACGCCCTCAAGAAACTGGTTGCTCTATAATTTTGGGCGGGGACACATCATCGATGTGTCCCCGTACTTTTGGAGGTACCATGATCCTACATGAAAAGATCGAAGCGCAATTACCCGCGTGGAGAGACCGCATTCGACTGCTTGCAAAAGAACACGCGGACGTTGTGGTTGATACGGTCACGATCGGCGAAGTCGTCGGTGGGATGCGCGACATCAATGGGCTGTACACCGACATTTGTTCGGTGGATCCCGGCGAGGGGATTCGCCTGCGGGGCTTGACCGTTGCGGAAACGTTGTAGGAGTTACACAGAG